>CAMKFY010000029.1 GCA_946411985.1 uncultured Clostridiaceae bacterium | reverse complement strand
ATAATTCTATATTAAATTCTAATTTATAAAAACATTTAATTAGCAGTAATACATTCTATTATAATTAAACAAAATATAATTCAAATAATATATCTTGTTCAACAATATATAATTCTATATTGCATATTATTCAAACCTAACTAATCGTTCAAACAAAGCATAATACTTTGGCGGTATCTGCCTATCTACATGATATTTACCAAAAAACCATTTTTTAAATGTACAATGGAGGCGAATTTCTTCCAATATGCAATTTATAGCATTGCTATTACACACCCCATTTTCCAAGCATGGAGTTATAGCACTTGGCGCTTCATGGCTCACTATTAAATCAAACTTGCCGCTATATTTTTCTATGTTTTTAATAACATTTTCAACATACTGCTTTGTTGCAAATTGCTCTGGCCACCAATTATTATTATTTTCAAGATCTAACGATAAATTGGAATTAAACCCGCCACCAAAGGCCAACATTTTTTTATTTTCTATAATATAAAGTTCACCCTGCATTAAATATACTATATTTTTAGATATAAAGCGAACATGCCCGCCATTCCACATGCTAACAGGGTATTCATTTATAATACTCATATTATCGTTACAGCCATCTACAAAAGCTATTGTATACCTCCTTTTAGCAAGCCATTTTAAGTTTTTATATTCCTGACGCGATTTATCCCACAAAAACCCAAAATCTCCGCATATCACCAAAACATCGGTCTTTTTTATTTTAGAAAACCCCGGATTATGCAAAAAAGGAGCCAGCTGCCCGTGCTTATCTCCAGTTACAAATATCAATATAAGCCCTCCTTTTCCACACTTTTAAAACTAATTTATTGAGTAATAATTAATTATAACATATTAATATGCTATAATGTGGTGTATATATTACGAATAAAAACTTATTCTAAACAATATAAGCCTAATTTTATTGATAATTATTTTAAAACATTTTTAGGAGATTGTCTATATGAGTTTATCTAATTTTTTTAAAAAAACACTTTTCACATTAATATTATTAAAGGCACTATGCCAACTTTCTTTTGCTATTGCATCGGAAGAAATTAAAAACCCGTATGGCATAGATATACCAATTGAAAGTGATGCTGTTTTTCTTATAGACCTAAACACAAACACAGTTATATATGCAAAAAATGAAAATAAAAAGATTCCTTCTGCTGCTCTTGTTAAAATGATGTCCCTGCTTTTAGTGCTTCAATGCGATGAATGCCAGAAAAACCCTGAAAAGTTCTTAAACACAAAAATAAAAGCAAACGGATATATATTCGACAGACTATATAAAACAGGCGCTGCCACTGCAGATATACGGCCTAATGAAGAAGTAACAATTCAAGACGCCTCATATGGCGCAGCGTTAGCATCTGGTTGCGAAGCTATAATGATGCTTGTAGATTATGTTTGGGGTGGCAAAATAGAAGATTGCGTGCTTGCAATGAACCAAAAAGCCAAAGAATATAATATGAAAAACACAAATTTCACCGACGTCGACGGATTAGACACAGAAAATCAATTCACAACAGCGTATGATATGTACCTTTTAACTAAAAAATGCCTAAAGAACAATATATTCAAAAAAATAGCTACTTCTAGAACGTATGAAATACCACCCACAAATAAACATTCAAAACCCACAACATTAGTACATACCAATAAATTAATGAATAAAGGGTCTGGTTATTTTGACGAGAGAGTTAAGGGCATAAAAACAGGAAGTTTTCAAGATAAACAAAACCTTGTTAGCATTGCAGTAAACAAAGAAAAATATAACTATATGCTAATAACTTTAGGCGCCCCAAAAACCAAAACGCAAAATATATTTAGTGAATCTAAAAAACTATACAACTGGGCATTTTCAAACCTTAAACTAGAAATATTAGCAACACCGGAAGAAAAAACTGTGCCAAACAAAATTAAAGTTAACCTAGCTAAAAACACAGACACAATAATATTAACGCCAAAAGATCAGGTAACCTTATTACTGCCAAAATCTATAGACAGATCCACAATATATTGGGATACTTCAAACCTGCCAAAAGAACTAAATGCACCAATATCAAAAGGAAAAATAATAGGCACAGTAAACCTTATGCTATCCGACCAAGAAATAGGGCGTGTAGAAGTTATGTCTGCCAAAGATATAGACCTAGATATATTATCTTATGTAGAATATTTAGCAAAAAAATTTATATTCTCTTGGAAATTTTTAGTTATAATTTCTTTCGCATTAGTATCTATATTTCTATTTTTAATAAACAGAAAATTTTTTAAAAAAAATAAGAAAAAAAACAAAAGATATAACCCACCATTTAAATAAAACATTAGCCTTATAACTCGTTAACAAAGCTAAAAGGCCAACCTAAACTATAAACAATTTTTAAAATATACCGCAATCATCATATTCGCGCCACTTCTCATCTTGCTGCGCTCTCTAATAATTTTGCTTAACGTTAAAAAAATAACCGCTCCAACAGAAACTAGCCCAAAACAAACGATATAACCCACCATTTAAACAAAACATTAGCCCTATAACTCGTTAACAAAGCTAAAAGGCCAACCTAAACTATAAACAATTTTTAAAATATACCGCAATCATCATATTCGCGCCATTTCTCATCTTGCTGCGCTCTCTTTAATATTTTGCTTAACGTTAAAAAAATAACCGCTCCAACAGAAACTAGCCCAACAACAATAAAAGCTAAGGCATGCAGAGGACAATTTTTTTTAATTTTAAATTTCTTCATTAACATATCTCCCCTTAAAACTTGTAATATTAGCAAAACAACAACACATTATGTTTTTCAAATGTTCCTATATTATTCTAAATAATAAAAATTCCCACACGCAATTTAAAATAACACAAAAACTACACAACCATAAAAATATTAAAATTGTCCTCAAGCATATCCAAAACGCACCGCTTTAAATTAAAAAACAACCCTCAAAATCAAAACAACAAAGCTACGTGCATTCCAACCCGTCCTTAAATAAACTGTAAAGCATAACAAAACACGCGCTAACGAATAAAACAGCACCCACTAAACAAAAATATTTAGCAACTCAACAATTTTAAAAGCTTTTATTATATAAAAGCTGCAACTGCGACTTCTTATTTGCTGCCTTGTTTTTATGAATAACACCTTTTGCAGCAGCTTTATCTAACCTTTTAAATGCAAAACTCAAAGCCTGCCTTGCATCATCACTCTTATTTGTTAGCGAACTAATAGTAGACTTCAACACTGTTTTTAAATTACTCTTAATAATTTTATTCCTTAAAGTTTTCCTTTTTGTTACTCTAACCCTTTTTTTAGCTGAGGCAATGTTTGGCACTAAAATCCCACCTTCTATTAATTTTACAACAACTATAAGCTAATTAATGATAGCATATAAAAATATAAAATGCAATATAGAAATTAAATTTTTTTTAAACGCAATAAATTAATATAAAATAAAAATCTCTACGCAGATTCAAACACTGCAATATGTATAATTTTAAACATAACTAATTTTAACACTAACTTCATTTTAGCGGTAACTTCTCGGCACCAGTTAATCACATAAATATCCTACTTATATGTCAACTAAATTATTCTATATTGTGTAATAATTATACAGCAAAACTTATAATACTACAAGCTACAATTTTTATACCCAATTTTATAAAACTTATTACTAAACATAAAAAACTTGCAAAAAAATTTGAAAAATGGTACAATGTAGCACAAAATTGGGAGCATAAAGTAAGCTTTAATATTAAACTAATAGGGTTAATACAAGTTTTATTCAAATTAAAATATTCCCAAAACTACGTTAAATATATTAAATTAAAAGTAACGCAACGTCTGCAACTCAAAAGTTAAATGGAGGCAATTTATTATGATATCAAAAGCAAAAGAAATAGAGAAAGAGGCTATTATAAGCGTAAAAGAAGCTGCTATATTAATTAACAAAAAAGAAGCCATCAACACCATTAACATTTTAAAAGAAACTATTAGTAAAAAAGACAAAGTGGATAAAGAAGAGTTTATTGTTGCTATTAATAGTGCAAAGGAAGAAATTAACTCAATCACCAGTGAGAAAGAAGCTGTTAGTAAAAAGGAAGTTGTTAACGCTTTTAATAAGTTGGCAGAAACTATTAAAAATAAAGACACTGCTAACAAAGAAGAGGCTATTAGAGCCATTAACGTTTTGAAAGAAGATATTTCAAACATAAGCCTTGACAGCGCAGTAAAAGAATTAACAAATTTGAAGATAAAATATTTAGGCAAAAAGAGTGAACTATCTTTAATTTTGAAATCTGTTAGCAAACTAGAGGACTCTGAAAGAAAGGAAGTTGGCAAAGCGTTAAACGAAATTTTTAAAAATGTTAAAGATGCTTTTGATGTTGAATTTAAAAAAATAAAGGAAAAGGAGATAGAGCAAAAGATACAGCTTGAAAAAATAGACGTAACGCTACCCGGGAAAAAGGTTGTAATTGGGGAAATGCACCCTATTTCCAAGGTTTTAAACAAAATAAACGATATATTCATATCGTTAGGCTTTAGTATTGTGGATGGCCCTGAAATAGAAACAGACTACTACAATTTTGAAGCTCTAAACATACCAAAAGATCACCCAGCCAGAAACACGCAAGACACCTTTTATATAGCTGAAAATTTGCTGCTTCGTTCTCAAACTTCCCCAGTGCAGATACACACAATGCAAAACTCCAAGCCGCCAATAAAAATACTTTCCCCTGGCAGAGTTTACAGAGCAGACGCCACAGACGCCACACATTCTCCAGTTTTTCATCAGGTGGAAGGGCTTTTAGTAGATAAAAATATATCTATGGCAAATTTAAAAGCCATTTTAGAGCTGTTCATTAAGAAGCTATATTCAAATAACGTAAAAGTGCGCTTCAGGCCACACCACTTCCCTTTCACAGAGCCTTCTGCAGAAATGGATATTTCTTGCTTTAAATGTGGCGGGGTTGGGTGCCCGCTTTGCAAATATGAAGGGTTTATAGAGGTGTTAGGTTGCGGAATGGTGCATGAAAATGTGCTGAAAAACTGCAATATAAACCCAGAAGTTTATTCTGGCTTTGCTTTTGGGCTTGGGCTAGAAAGAATAGTTATGATGTTATATGGCATTACAGATTTAAGGCTCTTTTATGAAAATGATATGCGATTTTTAAAACAATTTTAATTTGTTAGCTAAAAATATTATAGATTGGAGAAAAAATTATGAAGTTATCTTTAAACTGGCTAGGTAGCTATGTAGATATTTCTGGTTTAACTGCAAAAGATATAGCAAACGGGCTTACAATGAGCGGGTCTAAGGTGGAAAGCGTAGAAGAACGATTCAGCAAAATTAAAAATATAGTGGTGGGAAAGGTTCTTAGTGTTAAAAAGCATGAAAATGCAGAAAAACTGGTTATTTGTGAGGTGTTGATAGGCAAAAACGACACCGTTCAAATAGTTACGGGAGCTAAAAACGTTGTAGCAGGCGCGTTAGTGCCGGTTTGCTTGCAAGGAGCCACTCTTTTTGACGGCACAGTAATAAAACACCAAAAACTAAGAGGTGTTTTATCTGAAGGGATGATGTGTTCTCTTTTTGAACTTGGCCTTTCCAAAGCAATGTTCCCATACGCAGTGGAAGATGGCATTTTTTTAATAGAAGAAAAATGCGAGGTTGGTCAAGATATAAAAGAAGCTTTAAACATAAACGACACAATATTAGATTTTGAAATAACTTCAAATAGGCCAGATTGCCTTAGCGTTTACGGTTTGGCAAGGGAGGTGTCTGCCACATTTTCTCTGCCACTTTGCCCCCCTAGTTTTAAAAGCTTTAATAAATTTAGCCAAAACAACAATAATGTTAAGGTTAGCATAGAAAGCCCGCTATGCAAAAGATATATGGCAAAATCGGTGTTTAATGTTAAAATATCTACCTCACCACTGTGGCTAAGAAACCGCTTAAGTGCATCTGGCGTGAAGCCTATAAATAATGTTGTAGATATAACAAACTATGTGATGCTAGAATATGGTGTGCCCATGCACGCATTTGATATGGATAAAGTTAAAAATCAGGAGATAGTTGTGCGATGTGCAAATAAAGGCGAAAAAATAAAAGCATTAGATAACAACGAATATGAATTAACTGAAGAAAACCTAGTGGTGTGCGACAATGAAAAGCCACTTTCAATAGCTGGCGTTATTGGTGGGTTAAACTGCGCTATAGATGAAAACACAAAAAATGTTATATTTGAGGTGGCTTGCTTTGATGGCACCAGCATTTTAAAAACTTCTAGAAGCTTATATATAAAAACAGAGTCTGCTATACGGTTTGAAAAAGGTTTAAACTCAAATTGCTGTAGCGAAACTTTAAAACGAGCATGTGAGCTAACGGAAATGTTAAACGTTGGGGATATATGTTCTGAAACTATAGATATTAAAAACTGTAGCGAAAAAGAGCTTACCATACCGCTAGACACTAGCTTTATAAACAATTTTCTTGGGGTGAATATATCTAAAGAGTGCATGGAAAATATATTAACTTCGCTGGAATTTAAAATAGAAGAAAACTATGTTAAAGTGCCAAGTTTTAGAATAGATATTAAAAATAAAGCAGACATAGCAGAAGAAATTGCAAGAATTTATGGGTATAACAATATTCCATCTATTCTGCCAAGCACGGTAACTGAAAGTGTAGGTTATAGTCAAATGCAACAATTCAACAACCAAATTAAAAACACAGCTTTAGCACTCGGTTTATATGAAATATATAACTTTTCTTTTATTAGCCCAAAGTTATATGAGAAAATGAATTTTGATATGCAAAATATTAACGAAAATTCTATTAAAATTTTAAATCCTTTTGGCGAGGATAGCGAACTTATGCGCATATCTTTATTGCCATCTGTTTTTGATAGCTTGGTTAAAAATTTTAAAAATAAAAATGAAGAAGCACGGTTATTTGAGCTAGGCAAGATATATATTAAAAATGGCAAAAAAATTGAAGAAAAAGAAACTCTTTGTATTGGAATATATGAAAAAGATTACAATTTTTATAGCTTCAAAGGCCTAATAGAAGCACTACTTAACAATTTAAAAATATATGACGTTACATTTGAAGCTACACAGCAAAACGCATTCCACCCTTTTATTTGTTGCAAAATTTTAAAAGATAACACAACAATAGGAACATTTGGAGAAATTTTCAGCACTATTTGCGAGAACTTTAAAATAACACAAAAGGTGTATATGGCGGAATTAAACTGCGAAGCTCTTTTAAAATTTAAAAAAGAAAAGATTACCTATTCTCCAATTTCAAAGTTTCCATCTATTTCTAGAGATATATGTTTGGTTTGCAAGCAAGACGTTAGCTGCGCTACGGTGGAAAATGAAATAAAAAACGGAATTAAAGATATTCTAGAAAAAATAGAAGTGTTTGACGTATATAAAGGAGAACAACTAAAAGAAGATGAGAAAAGCATATCTTTTAAAATTTTTATGCGTAGGCAAGACAGAACGTTAAACGACTGTGAAATTAATGCTATTATAGATAAATTATTAAAAAATATTGAAAAGAAAGGAATATATTTAAGGAGTTTGTAAATAATATATTTAGCGTATAAAATGTAAGGCTTGAGTAGCTTTTAAAAAAATATAACTTTTCTGTTGACATGCTATTTTATATGTGATATAATTCCAGTTGTTGGTGGTTGGTTTAAGCTGGTGTAGCTCAGTTGGTAGAGCAGCTGATTTGTAATCAGCAGGTCGGGGGTTCGAGTCCGTCCACCAGCTCCAATTAAATGTATGGGAGGTTTCCCGAGCGGCCAAAGGGGGCAGGCTGTAAACCTGTTGCGTTAGCTTCGTTGGTTCGAATCCAACACCTCCCACCATTTTGTTGTTTTATTTTCTATTGCGAGTGTGCTGGAATCGGCAGACAGGCACGTTTGAGGGGCGTGTGCTCACGCGTATGGGTTCAAGTCCCATCACTCGCACCATTTGGGTGTGTTTTTGAGTATTTTGCTTGAAAACACACATTTTTTAGTGTATGCATATTGTATAATAAATACCATTTGTATATAACATATGGATATGTCTTACGCTTTTTTAACAATGCATACGTTTTTTTATATTTATATATAGTTATTAAAACTTTTAAATATTAATTGTGTTGTTAATTTTTTAGGAGGAATAATTAGTGTGCGGATTTGTTGGGTTTACAAACTTCATAACCCACTCTGAGAACGTTTTGAGAAATATGATGGACGTTATAGTTCATAGAGGCCCAGATTCCAGCGGGAGTTATATAGATAGCAAAATAGCACTTGGGTTTAGACGTTTATCTATTTTAGACCTAAAAAATGGCGATCAGCCAATGTTTAATGAAGACAAATCTTTAATATTAATATTTAACGGTGAAATTTATAATAGCAATATTTTAAGACAAAAGCTTATAAAAAAAGGTCATATTTTTGCTAACAACAGTGATAGTGAAGTGCTGCTGCATGGTTATGAAGAATATGGCAAAAATGTTGTTAACGAGTTACGTGGCATGTTTGCTTTTGCAATATGGGATAAAAAAAATGAAATGCTATTCGCAGCACGTGATATTTTCGGAATAAAA
This sequence comes from uncultured Clostridiaceae bacterium, assembly GCA_946411985.1. Lineage (GTDB taxonomy): Bacteria > Bacillota > Clostridia > Oscillospirales > Ruminococcaceae > RUG12519. The sequence continues at coordinate 2,136 of CAMKFY010000029.1, read as the reverse complement.
CCATTTTACTATGCAAAGATGGGCGCAAGTTTTATGTTTGGCTCGGAAATTAAAAGTTTTTTAAAACACCCACATTTTAATAAAAAATTAAACAAAAAAGCTCTAGAACAATACCTTTCATTTCAATATTCGCCATATTTAGAAACATTTTTTAAGGGCGTTTTTAAATTGCCACCTGCCCACTACCTAATTTTTAAAAATAATGAAGTTAAAATAAATAGATATTATAATATAGAATTTAACCCAAACAACAGCTTATCTTTAGATGAATGGGTGCAACAGATAGAATCTGTGTTTGACGATTCTGTTAGCGCACATAAAATTTCAGATGTTGAAGTGGGCAGCCTGCTTTCATCTGGTGTAGATTCTAGCTATATTGCATGCTCTGCTAACGTATCTAAAACGTTTACAGTAGGCTTTTCGCAAGACGGGTATAGCGAAATATCTTTTGCCAAAGAGCTTTCAGATACAATAAATATAAAAAATTATAGCAAAGTTATAGCAGAACAGGAATGGTGGGGCGTTTTCCCAAAATTGCAATACCATATGGACGAGCCACTAGCAGACCCTTCTGCAATAGCCTTATATTTTGCTTGCAATGAAGCGTCTAAGCGCGTGAAGGTGATACTTTCTGGTGAAGGCTCAGACGAAATTTTTGGAGGCTATAACGTATATAAAGACCCTATAGATAACGCTATATATGAAAAGTTACCATTTATATTGAGGCGGTTTATAGCTAAGTTTTTCTCAATATTTGGTGAAAGACGCGGCTTTAACTATTTTGTGCGACGTGGCCAAAAGGTGGAAGATAGGTTTATTGGTAACGCATATATATTTAATAAAAAACAACGCGATAAAATATTGCGTAAACCAATTTTAAAAGAAGGCCCACAGGCGATATGTAAGCCTTTTTACGATATAATGAAAGGCAAAGACGATGTAACTAAAATGCAATTTTTAGACCTTAATATGTGGCTTGTTGGCGATATACTTTTAAAAGCCGATAAAATGAGTATGGCAAATTCTATAGAACTAAGAGTGCCGTTTTTAGATAGAAAGGTGTTGGAGTTGGCCACAACAATACCGCTAAAATATAGAGTAACTAGAAAAAATACAAAATATGCGCTAAGAAAAGCAGCTCTTAAAAGAATGCCGTTAAAAGTGGCTAACAAGAAAAAGCTCGGCTTCCCTGTTCCTATAAGAGTTTGGCTAAGGCAGAAAGAATATTATAACATTGTAAAAGAAAAATTCTGCTCAGATGTTAGCTTAGAATTTTTTAATAAAAATAAAATATTAGGGCTGCTAAACCAGCATCTAAACGGCAAAAAGGATAACTCTAGAAAAATTTGGACAATATACACATTCTTGGTGTGGTATAACCAGTTTTTTTCAGTTTAACACAAAAGCAGCATACTCAATATTAGGCTAGCCGCCGGTTTTTGCTGAGCTGGTTAACATGCAATTTAATCCAAGAATTGCTCTCTTAGTTATTATAATGATATTGTATTGTGTATTTAAATGCTTTTTGGTAACACCATATATAACAAGATTTTATACAAAACAAAATTGAAAAGCAACTTAATTATAAAGACTACGGTTTAACTTTAAATTTGTAAAATTAAATAAGCTCTCTATTACTTTTTTATAGAGAGCTTATTTTATAACCTTTTTAACAAATTATCTGCTACTTCAAACTTTACAATGCCTAAAACAGTAAATTAAAAAATATACACTTTTGTTAATATATAACCACATTTTAAACAATAATTCATATTGTATTGGGCAATAAAATGTTTTTTTGGTGACACTTTACGTAAATAAAACTTTTAATATAACCCATAAATTTTCCAACACACCAACTAGCTATTTTAGTTGCACGCCTAAACAATAAAAACTATTAGTTTAAACACATAATAATTTCAAAGATATTTTAAAAATAAAAACCACATTCGTCTGAGATTAACTGTTTATATAAAAAATATAATATTTTAGACAATTATTAAAATTCAACTTTTCAACAAAATTGTAAAAATTTTTATTTTATTCTCTTATTTCTTCTGCATTTTTACGAATATTATCTATTAATTTTAAATAATTATTTAAATTCTTATTTTTAGATTTAAAATTAACTACAGC
>CAMKFY010000028.1 GCA_946411985.1 uncultured Clostridiaceae bacterium | reverse complement strand
TATGAATAGAATTTTTAATTATATTGTTTATATAATATTTATTTAATATAAAAGTTTTAGAACATTCTAGAATGCCAAATAATTAATAATAAAATTATTTTAATATTAAAATATGCTTGTAGGTTTGGTTAATGTGTGCAAATATTATATGTGAATAGTGAGTTTTATATAATTTAAAAGCTATGTAAGTTTGAAGTATATTGTTTTAGCAAATTTGGTGGAGCTTTTTATTTAAACTAATAAATAGAGTAAATATTATTTTGTTAATAAAAATACTAAAAATTAATTATGAAAAATTAGTATTATGTTCACTCTTAATGTGTTACGATAAAAAAATATTAGCAATTGAGTTGAATTTTTGTTATATTTATTGTAGAGTTTATATCGTATTGGTTAGTTTTAAGTTTTGTTATAAGAGCCATTAAAATAGTTAAAATTAATGCAAATATAAATTAATAAGGAGAGCGTTATGCCAATTTTTAAAAGCATAAAAAAGGTGTTGGTTATAGGGTCTGGGCCAATAACAATAGGCCAAGCGGCAGAATTTGATTATGCAGGCACGCAAGCTTTAAAAGCTTTAAAAGAGGAAAACCTTGAAGTTGTTTTGGTGAATTCCAACCCAGCCACAATAATGACCGATAGATTTATGGCAGACCATATATATATAGAGCCTTTAACATTTGACAGCTTAAAAAAAATAATAGAAATAGAAAAACCAGATAGTTTGCTATCTATAATTGGTGGGCAAACTGGGCTAAATCTTTCAATGGAACTACATAAAAAAGGGGTTTTAAAAGCTAATAACATAACATTGTTGGGCGCCAATATAGAAACAATAACAAAAGCGGAAGATAGAAATTTATTTAAGCAGTCTATGAAAAAAATAGGGCAGCCTGTAATAGATTCTGCTATAGCCAATACATTAAAAGAAGCTGTAAACTTATTACTAACCATAGGGTTGCCGGCAGTTATAAGGCCGGCGTTCACTTTAGGTGGCACAGGTGGCGGTATTGCAAAAACAAAGGAAGAATATTTAAAAATAGTTAAAAATGGTTTGCTGCATTCGCCAATAAATCAGGTGTTAATTGAAAAGTCTGTGGCTGGTTGGAAGGAAATAGAGTTTGAAGTTGTACGAGATAGCGCAGGCAATACAATAACTGTGTGTTCTATGGAAAATGTAGACCCTGTAGGGATACATACAGGGGACAGCATAGTGGTGGCTCCTTGCGTAACGTTATCTGATAAAGAATATCAGATGTTAAGGTCTTCTTCTATAGCAATAGTTAATGAGTTAAAGGTAAATGGCGGGTGTAACTGTCAATTTGCTTTAAACCCAAAAAGCTTAGAATATGCTGTAATAGAGGTAAACCCACGTGTATCGCGTTCTTCTGCGCTTGCTTCGAAAGCTACGGGTTACCCAATTGCAAAGGTGGCTACTAAGGTGGCTATAGGGTTTGGTTTAAATGAAATATTAAATCAGGTTACAAATAAAACATATGCATGCTTTGAGCCGGCACTAGATTATATAGTTGTGAAATTCCCTAAATGGCCATTTGATAAGTTTATATATGCTAGTAGAATTTTAGGGCCGCAAATGAAAGCCACTGGTGAAGTTATGAGCATAGCCACAAATTTTGAGAGCGCTATTATGAAAGCAGTGCGTGGCGCAGAACTTGGGGTTTATACCTTAAACATTAGTGAATATGAAAAATTAAAAGATGAAGAAATATTAAATAGAATGCAGGTGGTGGACGATAAGCGTATATTTTTAGTGTATGAGGCTTTGAAAAGGAATTTTGAAATTGAGTTAATAGAAGAGATAACTAAGATTAGTGCCTGGTTTTTGTATAAAATAAAGAATTTGGTAGATATGGAAGCAGCTTTAAAAGAGGAGCAAAACAGCAATAAAGAATTTGTAAATGAAGATATATATTTTAAAGCTAAAGAAATGGGTTTTTTAAATAGTACAATTGAAAAGTTTACAGGAAAACGCATTAAAAATAAAATATCGCCGTGCTTTAAAATGGTGGACACATGCGCAGCAGAGTTTTTGGCCACAACGCCATATTTTTATTCGTCTTATGAGGCAGATTCTAAATATAACGAAGTTTTAGAGTTTAATAAAGGCAAGGTAGGCAGTAAGAAAATATTAGTTATAGGGTCTGGCCCTATAAGAATAGGGCAGGGAATAGAGTTTGATTATTGTTGTGTGCATTGCATTTGGGCTCTTAAAAAGTTAGGTTATGAAGCTATAATATGTAATAATAACCCAGAAACGGTGTCTACAGACTTTGATACGGGCGATAGGCTATATTTTGAGCCTGTTCAGTTTGAAGACGTTAAAAATATAATAGATGTGGAGAAGCCGGAAGGCGTTATAGTGCAGTTTGGTGGGCAAACAGCAATAAAGTTAACAAAAAAGTTAAGCCATGAAGGAATAAAAATTCTTGGCACATCACCAGATTCTATAGATATAGCGGAAGATAGAGAGCGGTTTGATAATTTATTAGAAAGGTTTTCTATTCCGCGCCCGAAAGGCTATACTGTGTTTAGTTTAGAGCAGGCTTTAAAAGCTGCTAATAGTTTAAAATATCCTGTATTGCTGCGGCCGTCTTATGTTTTAGGTGGCCAAAATATGACGATAGCGCATAATAATGACGATGTAACAGAATATATGAACATTATAACAAAGCAGAATATAAAAAACCCTGTTTTAATAGATAAATATTTAACTGGAATAGAAGCTGAAGTGGACGCAATATGTGATGGTTCAGATTGCATAATACCCGGTATAATGGAACATATAGAGCGAGCTGGCGTTCATTCTGGTGACTCAATATCGGTATACCCAGCGCAAAACCTGTCTTGTGAAATTAAAGAGAAGATAATAGAATATACAAAAATAATAGCCACATCTTTGCAGGTGAAAGGGCTTTTAAATATACAATTTGTTATACATAATAATAGCGTCTATATAATAGAGGCTAACCCTAGGTCTTCTAGAACTGTGCCTTATATAAGCAAGGTAACTAACATACCTATGGTGGAGCTTGCTACGCGGGTTATATTTGGGGAAAAAATAAAAAGTTTTAATATTCCTAATTTTGAGCTTGAAAATGCAAATTATGTGGCTGTTAAGGTGCCTGTTTTTAGTTTTGAAAAGCTGCATAATGTAGATGTGCATTTAGGCCCAGAAATGAAATCTACAGGTGAGGTGTTAGGTATTGCTAACAATTTTTCAGACGCGCTATTTAAAGGCTTAATAGCTGCAGGTTATAATATGAATTATAGCACAAAAAAGGGTGTATTAATAACTGTGAAAGATAGTGATAAACCGGAAATAGTCCCTATAGCTAGAAAGTTTAAAAATTTAGGGTTTAAAATATATGCCACTGTTGGCACAGCAAAATATTTGAAAAGTAATGCGGTTGCTTGTGAGCAGGTTTTTAAGGCTTTTGAGGGTCAAAATTCCACCTTAAAATTAATAGAAAATAGGGAGGTGGATTTTGTAATATCTACTTCCGATACGGGCAAGTTACAAGCTTCTGATAGCGTTAAAATAAGGAGAAAAACAGTGGAGCTTTCAATACCCTGCCTCACCTGCCTTGACACTGCGAATGCGTTAGTAGACAATATAAGTAGAAAAAGAACAATGGACGACGTAGCTGTTATAGACATAAACAAAAATAAAAAATCTACTATTACAAATATTTAATACAGCATTAACGAAATTATTTTAAGTTGTGTTCGAGAAGGTGAATATATGAATTTACTAGCAATAGATTATGGCGAAAAAAGAACAGGCGTAGCAGCTTGCGATGAAAATGAGCTTATATGCTATCCTGTTTGCAGTATATTTGAAGAAGAAGAGGCGCTTTTAGTTAAAAAGATAGGTAAAATTGTATTAGAAAAAAACACTAATATGCTAGTGGTTGGTGTGGCAGTTAATATGAACGGAAGTTTTGGTGAAAAGGCTTTAAAATGCATAGAATTTGCTAAAGCTTTAAAAAATACTCTAAAGCTTCCTGTGGCCTTATGGGACGAGCGCCAAACAACACTTTTAGCTTCTAAATATTTAATAACGTCTAACACTAAAAAAAGGAAGAAGAAGAATATAATAGATAGGGTGGCAGCCACAATAATACTTGAAAGTTTTATAGCTTATAAAAATAACAATAACAAAATAAAGTTAGTTTAAAATTCCAACGTCTTTTAAGATTGGAATTAGGGAGAAAATTTTAAGCATTTTAATAGCTTCGTCTGCTTTAAGTTGCAGGTCTTCGCTTAGTAGTGGTTTTAACGCTCGTATAAATTCTGCATTTTTCTCATTTTCGTCTGCGCTATCAAATATTTTTTGTAGATTAGATATAAATTTAACATCTGTTATTGCATCATTTACTGTGTTATTTGCTGTATCGTTTGTTGTATTATTTTCTGCATCATTTGCAGTATTATTTGTTGTATCGTTTGTTGTATTATTTGTTGTATTATTTGCAGTATTATTTGCAGTATTATTTGCAGTATTATTTGTTGTATCGTTGTCTTTAGTGTTTTGCGTTTCGCTATATTGTAATAGTTTTTGGAATAGTTCTGAGAAGTCTGACATAAATTAATAGCTCCTTTGTTATAATGTTTAATAATATTTATACTATTTTTAACAAAATTTTTGAGGGTGTGTTTTTATTATGAAAGTTTTAGTTGTTTCTGATACACACGGGAATTTTAATAAATTGCAAAGTGTTATAGAGAAAAATAAAAATTATGTTGATATTCTTTTGCATTTAGGTGATGGCGCATCAGAATATTTAAAGTTGAAAGGCATATATAAAAATTTAAATATGTTTATGGTGAAAGGGAATTGTGATTTTGTAGGCTTGCCAGATCATAAAGTTCTTAATTTGGAAGGCGTTAATATGTTTGCTTGCCATGGCGATGCTTTTAACGTTAAAAGCGGGTTGGAAGATTATATACGTTTTGGTGAGAACTTAAATTATGATATAATAGCCTACGGCCATACTCATAAAAGATTTATTCAATATAACGAAAAATTATGTATACTAAATCCTGGTAGTTTAACCTTGCCACGTGAAAGTTGCCCTGGCTATGCTATAATATCTATTGAAAATAAAACTGTAAAAGCTGAATTTATTGATGTATTTTAATATTTAATTACAATAACTTTAGTAAGGCTATAAATAAGCTTTATTAGTTTGTGGTTATTATATAAGTTTTAATTGTTGTAAACAAGAAATCTTCCGTTTCTGTAAACGGTTTTGTATCTCATGGTATTATAATTTAACTATAAACTAGCCATGTGTAAGGTTATTGTATGTGGGCAAGAAGTTATGGCTGAAGCAAAAAGAAGCTTCTACTTATATTAAGTAGGAATAGTTAATAATATTTTTATTTGAAAGCCCATAGTTTATTAGAAATAAAATTTAACGGTGTGCATATAAACACCTGCAATATAGGAATGGCGTAGTTTGGCAGATGTAAACATTTAGTGAATACAAACTCATTTAGAGCGTAGGCTAACATAAAAATAGCCCCATAACATGCATAAGATTTTAAAAGTGGTATTACATGACCTGTAGAAGTTTTTTTAAACACATATTTATTGTTCCAGTAGTATGAGTTTAAAACACCAATAGCAAAACCTAATATAGACGCTAAGAAAACTAAAACGGAATTATTATATGACAAATTTTTACATATTTTCACAGCGATATATATAGTTATATATGTTACGCTAAGCGATATTGCCGTGTTTGACAAACCTACTATACTAAATTTTATAAACTGTTTTAAATCTGTTTTTAATTTATACATAAACTCACCTCGTTTTAAATACTTATATAGTTTTATGTATTAACGTAAATATATAACATTTTAAAAAGAGTTTTACTAGGTTTTGATATGGCTATAATATATAGTTTATAATACTGTTATAACTAAATTAATTTAGACTTTGTTTTATCTGTTAAAATATTTTTATATATATCGCTTTTTTTGCAGCAACACATGGTAGCAGCTTTTTTAGCAGCCAAGGAAGGTTTCTCGCCATTTTTAATAAGATGTTTGGCAAACTCTATGGCGTCTTGTAAGCTTAATTCATTTTTGGGGTTAATATATTTGCAGCCTTCAATTATTAAAACATACTCTCCTTTTATATTTTGTTTATTTTCATAATATTTTAACGCTTCAGATATTGTGAAAATTTCCACAGATTCATAAATTTTGGTGAGCTCCTTAACAATAGCTATTTTACGGTTTTGTAAATGTTTAAATATATCTTTCAAAGTTTTTACTAATCTGTGTGGTGATTCATATAACACAATAGTGTGTGGCAACGTTTTTAAAAATGTTATAGCGTCAATTCGGCTTTTATTGTTAGTAGGTAGAAACCCAAAGAATGTAAAACTTTTGCAATCCATACCGCTAACGCAAAGAGCGGCCACAAACGCACACGGGCCTGGCACAACCTTAACATTTATGCAATTTTCATGGCAGAGATGTATTAAAATGTCGCCTGGGTCTGATATTAAAGGCATTCCAGCATCAGATATTAAAGCTGCCGTTTCACCATTTTTTATTTTGCATATGAGCGTATTTGCTCTTTTTTCATTGCTAAATTTATGGAAGCTAAAAAGTGGTTTTTTTATGCAATAGCTGTTTAACATTTTTAAAGACACTCTACAATCTTCGGCTATTATAAAATCTACAGCTTTTAAAGTATCTATAGCGCGCTTAGATATATCTAAAAGATTGCCTATAGGAGTGCCTACTATATATAAACAGCTCAATAAAAATCCTCTTGCTTTAGTAATTTAAATTCTAAGTTTTCAATAGCTTCGTTTATTAGCAAATTAATATCTAACCTTTCTTCTGCTTTTAATACATTTTGCAGCTTAGGGTTTGTTTTTGGATGTTTTGGAGTAAACACAGTGCAGCAATCTTCATATGGCAATATGGAGGTGTTAAAAGTGCCAATATTTTTCGCTATATTAACTATTTCGTTTTTATCCATGCCTATTAGTGGCCGAAGTATTGGCATACTACAAGCATTATTAACGCAATATAAAGCACTAAGAGTTTGGCTTGCTACCTGAGCTAAGCTATCACCAGTTATTATAGCATTAATATTGTAGGCTCTTTTAGAATTTTGCTCTGTTGCAATGTTTTCAGCTATTCTAACCATAAATCTGCGCAATATTATTGTGTTTAGGCTTTCTGGGCAGCTCTTTCTTATTTTTTCTTGAATATTTGTTATGTTTACTATGCTAAGCGGCATTATTCCTAGCCAATTTTGCAATATTAAAATAATATCTTCCACCTTCTTTAAAGCTCTGTTAGAGGTGTATGGCGGGCTTATAAAATGAATAGCTTTTAGCTTCATTCCGCGTTTTGCCATCATAAACGCAGCTACAGGGCTATCTATGCCGCCAGAAAGCATTAACATACCAGTTCCTGTGCTTCCTATTGGTATGCCTCTTGCGCCTTCTATTTTATTGGAATATATATAGCAAAAATAATCTCGTATTTCTATGTTAATGATTATATCGGGCTTAGTTAAATTCACCTTCAAGTTTGGAAACTCGTTTAATATAAATTCGCCAATTTTGCAGCATATTTCAGGTGAACTAAAACTAAAATTTTTATCGCTCCTTTTAGCAAACACTTTAAAAGTTTTGCAACATTTTAGGCTATTTTCAAAATATTGTTTTGTTACATTTTTAATATCTTCAAAATTTTTTTCTGCTATTGCAGCTTTGCAAAACGAAGCTATACCAAATATTTTAGATATTTTGTTGCAAATAACATCCATATCAAAATATGTTTTTGGTATTACTGTTATTGTAGATTGAGCTTTAATATACTCAAAAATGCCTAGCGTTTTTAAATTTCTTTTTATATTTTTAATAAGGTCATTTTCGAAATTTTTCTTATTTAAACCTCGTAAAAATATTTCGCCTTCTTTAACTAATATTACTTCCTTAAAATTCATAATCTCTACCCTAAAATTAAAATTTCTTAACACATCTAAAATATACACCTTAAAACAAATTAATACAAGTAAAAGTTTAGTAAATAGCAGGCTAAAAGAATAAAAAGCTCATAGCAGTAAAGTGTTTTGAGCTTAAAAATTATTAAAATGGGGTAGTAACTTTTTCTATGTATATTATTTATTATTCCACTAGTTTTAAAGTATTTTCGTTAACTGGGGCATAATATTTACTATTTTTTGTATCCCCTAGGCTGTAGTCACCAAATTCGTCTTTATTAAACTTAGCATCAGTATTTATTACACCATCAATTATATATACGCCAGAGTTATCACTTTTATCTGCATATATAACAACCATGTAATTTAATTTTTTCTTTAAAAAATAATTAAAATATAAGTCTGCTAATGCTTTTTCATTGCAATCGGAAGATATAGCATATATTAAACCATATTCTCCAATTTTCTTATTGCGAAATCCGTTCATAAGTGGCTTAACAATAGCTTTCTCATAGATATGTTTTTTAGCTTTATTTTTTTGTTCCGTATTTTTGTTTTCTTTTTTTGAATTTTGATTATTGCTTTTTAGTTTTGAGCTTAAACTATTGTTTTTTAAATTTGCGGCTTCATATTCTGATTTTGAATTAATATTATCACTTTTTTGTTCTATATTTTCGTTTTTATGGTTTAAAGAAGACGATATTGCTGTGCAAATTAACAGAAAACTAAAAATTATAGCAGTATTTAAAACTATCTTTTTATTTTTACTATTTTTTAAAAATTCTTTTAACATGCTATTTAAACACATCTACCTTTTCTTAGTTTAAATTTTATAGTATTATTATGACAAAATACGCTCCTATATTATATATAATTTTGTAAACTTTCGCAAGTTTTAATACTGCCGTGTTAAATATTAAATTAATATTTCATATTTTATGGATATTTGTAAACAAAAGTTTTAGAATTGTCATACTATATATTGAAAAGAAAAAATAGCTTCTTTTCAACACTAATTATTAAAAATTTAGTTTATATATTTTGTGAACTTTTATATATAATTTCAAATTATTAATAAGCAAACTAAAATATAAATACGAATCGGAGTGGAATTTTAATTTGGGTATTAAATCAGAAAAAAATATTGAACGTAGCAAATTTAATTTAAATGGGAAGGCCAAGAAAAATAAGACAAAAAAAAATAAACCAAGTAACGAAAGTTTATTAATTAAATATGCCAAATTAAAAAAATATTAAGTTATATTTAAATATATAAAAAGATTTGTTTTATAAAAATTTTTTTTTAAATTGCTATTTAAATTTAAGCTTATGTTTAAAGGGCAGTTTATTATTGACGCAAAAAAGCGTTAAATATAGCGCTATTAAAGCTTTAAAACAAATTATAAATATAAATTTAAAAGGAGCTTATGTATTTGTCTATAGATATTAAAAAGATTAAAAATTTAGCAGCTAAAGATACGGTAAAAGAAGCAAAAAAAGAACTTGCCAATTTGAAAAAGAAAAAAGAAAAGATAAACCCTGATAAATTTGAAGAATTTGTTAAAATGCTGTATGAAGAAAAGTTAAATGAGTATAGAAAAAGGTATAAAATTTAAAATTACTTCATAATTTAAACAAAATTGAATAGGAAGGAGAATTATTTTGGATTTAAACGCAATTCTATCTAATACTACTTTAAGTAAAATGAAAAGCGATGTATCGGCATTCTTTAAAAAGCATAATATAGATCTTGAAGACCCAAATGTGAGAAAAAATTTAGATGAACAGCTTTTTAATATCGTAAAAGATTTTGTTACTAGTTATATATTTAAGAAAAAATAATCTGCTGTTTAAAGTTTTGGTTTTGTAAAACTGCATTATGTTACGCATACTTTAATTTTTTAGGAATTTAATGTTAAATATTTGTTATATTGAAAAACAATAACTATATGCCAGCTTATTTATGCTGGCTTTTTTAAAATTAGTTAACTATATAATACCATGTATAAGTATAGCATATTTTTTATTAAATATAATTTATTATTTTGTAAACTTAATTAATCTGTTTTGGTTTTTATCCCCTAATTTGGGTTTTATATGTAACATAAATATTTAGAGAGGTTATTTTCAGTTTTGTTTATGTTTTAACTAAAATTTTGTTAGCTAAAATAATGTTCTCGCATAGTTTTTCAATTTCTGTGGTGTTATTTGTTGGCCCAAAACTTATTCTTATTGCAGAGTCCATTATGTTTTTACTATAACCAAGGTTTAAAATTGTGTTGTTTTTGTAATGCTTTGAACAAGCAGCTCCTGAAGAAACTAAAAACCCCTTTTCTTGCAGAAATTGCATCAACACCTGAGATTTTATTCCTTTTAAAGATATATTAACTATATATGGCACGCACATATTATTAAAATTAAATATTATGTTTTCACTATCTTTCAATTTACATATTAAACTTTTTTTTAAAGCTTTGTAATGGTTCATATTTTTATTTAAATTATAATAATGCTCCGTAGCGGCTATTTCTAAAGCTTTTACTAAAGCCGTCGCTTGCGTGCCAGGCCTTATGCCGCTTTCTTGGCCGCCGCCGAATGTTAATGGTAATATTTTTACTCCACTTTTTATAAATAGTATGCCTATTCCTTTTGGAGCATTTATTTTATGGCCAGATGCAGAAAGGAAATCTATATTTTTTAAATTTATTGGAATTTTGCAAAAAGATTGAGCAGCGTCCACATGTATTAAAATATTTTTATTTTTCAATTTTATTTGCTTTGCTATTTCTTCTACGGGCAATAAAAGACCATTTTCATTGTTAACATGCATAATGCTAACTAAAAAACAATCTTCATCTACAAGCACAAAAAGCAAATCAATTAAAGATAATATAACTTATTTTTTCATTATAAGACT
>CAMKFY010000027.1 GCA_946411985.1 uncultured Clostridiaceae bacterium | reverse complement strand
AAAGATTTAAAAGGTATAATGCTAATTGTTAATTTTGTTATAATAAAAGTAATTATATAAAACTTCTGAATATATAGAAATACATTCAAGAATTTATATATATTTAAATTAGGTTTTTATATTAAAGTATGCAATTATTCTTTTGCATGAATTTATATTACTATATTTAGAATATTGAGTAAAAAATATAATTTTTATGCAATTACTTGCACAAAAAAATTATTACAAAATTTACGTTATTTGTAATAATTAATTACTTTTAGTATTAAATTATACAGATATATTGTTAAATATAATACAAATAGTAGAAGAATAATATTTTTATTATTTGTATAAATATCATAAAATTATACAAGAATAAAATTATAATTTGCTAATATTTCTACATATCGCTCTTTAAATTTAAATATAATGCAATTTATTAACATATTATTTAGGCATTTTAAACAAAATTAAATTTTGAGTAGTATTTGACATTTGCTAAAAATTTGGTTATCATTTCAATGTAATGGTTACAAAATAGTTACATAATAGTTACAGAGATTATTTTATTTTGTTGGCCATTTTTATATAAATTTTTTTAAATATTAAGTTTTTATAACAAATCCCACATTACAAAATCTTAGTTTTAAAAAATTTTAGGTAAGGAGATAATATAATTTTATGAATATAAATTATCTTGTTAAGAAGAGGTGGCGGCGAAGATTTGGTTTAAAATTTATGCCTACTGCTTTCTTGTCTGCGTTTTTGGTTTCTACAGTTACATTTTTAACAGGCCTTACTAAGCATAGGAATTTGGTTTATATAACAGAGGATACTGTTAGCGGGAAGAATAGTAAGGAGTTGTATTTTTTAGGTGACAATGTTGAAAATATATTAGATCAGGCGAATGTTGTTTTGAATAAAAATGACGAGGTTAATTGTGTTAAAGATGGGAAAAAAATAAACATATACATAAAAAGGTCGCATGATGTGGGTCTTAGTCTTTATGGCAAGCCTTTAGAAAAAGTTTCGGTAAAGCCTGGCACAACAGTTAGAGGTCTTTTAACGGCCAAAGGTTTGAATTGTGACGCTAAAAATAGAAATTTTGAAGTAAATGCAGATTTGGATAGAGCCTTAAAAACAGGGGACAATGTCGTTGTGAATAAGGTGGAGCATGTATTAAAAGATTCGTCCACCACACAAACAGCAATACCATATAAAGTTAAGGAAGAAATAGATAGGAGCATGCCGAAGGGGCAGCGTGTTGTTAAGGTTAAAGGTGAAGAAGGAGTAAAGGAGCATTGCACTCAGGAAGTGTTTGTTAACGGGTTATATAGCGGCACAAAAGCCGTTAGCAAGGTGTCTAAGTTGCCTAAGCATGAGGTTGTTTTAGTTGGCGCAAAGGAGGAGTTGCCGCCTAATTTAGTAAAACAGCAGGAGGGAAGAAGCCAGGTTGATAGGCCAGGCAAGCCTAAGAGTTTGCCTAATAGGGCGTCGGTTTTTGGTAAAGGTGTTTTAACTTCTCCAGCTATACAAAATGAGAACGGCTGGTCTGTTTTAGGGGGCAGAGCCACAGCATACACGGCTAAAACTGGGAAACGCACTTCCACAGGAAAGCCAGTAGGAGTTGGCAGTATTGCTGTTAATAATAAAATTATACCATATAATAGTGTAGTTCAGGTGTTTGATAAGAAGAGCAATAAACTCCTTTATAGCGGCAGGGCTGAAGACACTGGTTCTGCTCTTAGAAGTGGAAAGGCAGTGGTAGACTGTTTTTACAACACTGAAGGCGAATGTAGAAAATTTGGTTCTAAGCAGGTTACGGTGAAGTTTAAGCCTCCTGCTGGTGCTGCTCCGGCTGCTGCTGCGAGTGTGAAAAAAGGAGCTAAGGTAAAGTTGCCTAGAAGAAGAAGCCCTAGGAGGAGATAGAAAGCATTTTTAAATTTTGTAGTTTTTTGTAATTTTTAATATATTTGTAATTTTTAAGATATATATAGGCCTTTTATAGTTTTGCGTGGGGTTGAGCTATAAAGGGTCTTAATTTGTAATATAAAACTTGCAATGAATTTTAAAATTTGTTATAATGCAGCTAAGTTTAGTGGCAACAGGTGTTAAAACAAGCCATTGCAGCGCTGATGTGTTTATTACATTTACAATAAAGGTTGCTTTTATTTTGCACTATGTTGTAATATTTTATGCAATATTAAATAATAAATTGTTGTGTTGTTAATTGGTAGAATAGTAAGTATAATGAGTTGGTTTTATGGAAAGTTTACGGAGAAAGATAGATAGTTTGAATTTAAAAATATTACAGTTGTTTGAAGCTAGGCTTTATTTAGTGCGCTATATTATTAAAATAAAGCAAAAGCGTGGTATTAGCGTGTTAGATAGAGCACGTGAGTTAGATATTTTAAAAATGGTAATGCATAATTCTTGTAAGGAGTTGGGGGGTTATGTTTGGCTATTATTTCGCAGTATTTTGAATATTAGTAAACTTATGCAGTATGAAATGATAGGTTCTAATTTTATACATAAATTAAAAAAAAATATTAAAATTAGCGGTTTAAAGGTTGGTGGAGTTAGTAGGTTTGTGTTAGTTAAAGGCACAAACTTATATAGGGTTTTGGCTTGTGGTAGGCATGTATATGTTTGTGGGCTGTTAAAGTTTAAAAATGGGGTGTATTATTGTTTATCGTGTAATATATATTTTGAACGTGGTTTTAATATAGTTTTAATAAAATTAAAATTTGAGAATATAAATGAATTATATTTATATTTGTTTGGAGTTTTAACTTTAAAAAAGGTTAGAATTTTAAAATTTAATATTTTGGAAAAAAACGCTAAGTTTATTGAGTTGTTTGTGTATTGCTTAGGTTATTTTAAAAGTTTGCGGTGTTTTTCTAATTTCGTTAAATGTTTAACACATGAAGGCTTTAAATTAACGGTATACGGTTGCTTTAAAATAAAAAAAGCAGTTTGATATGTTTTAGTTATTAAATATTTTAATATTATTGTGCATGCAAAAACATGCTCCAGCTTATAATACACTTAAGCTGGAGCATTCAAGTATCACCCAAAAGTTATTTTAAAGAATCTTTATAAGATTCTATCATCTTTTTCACCATACGACCGCCAATAGAGCCAGCTTCTTTAGCTGTGAGGTCTCCGTTATAGCCTTTTTTTAGGTCTATGCCTATTTCGTTTGCAGCTTCCATTTTAAACTCTTCCATAGCAGACAAATCTTCTTTTTTTTGATCTTGGCTGTCGTTCTCGCCTTTAGATTTGCGAGATTTATATTTATTAGTGTCATCATTACTATTTCTAGTACTCAATTTAAAAGCACTCCCTTTCTTCTAAATATAGTTAAAATACAACGCTAATATTTAAAATACGCGTGCAATATTATTTTAGCTTTTTTAGTTGAAAATATGAGTGACAACATATACAAATATATTTTAAATTTTGTATTTTGTATAATATTCATAATATGGTACGAAATATTTATTATGATGAATTTATTAGATTCTACTGAATTTTTATAAAAATATTTTGGAGATATTATTACGGCGATTTTTAAAATTAATAAAAATAACAATTACTTAAGAGAAAAAGGAATGTCACTTAAAGCTAAAGGGTTGCTCAGTTAAATGCTATTTTTACCCCCCAGGCTGGGATTTTTCCATAGCGTGGCTGGTTGCTATTAATAAGGAAAATGAGTTTGCTATAAAAACGGCATTAAAAGAGCTTAAAAAGTTTGGATATTTAGAAACAGTAAAAATCAATTCAAACAAAGGTAACAACGGGAAATATAGCTATGTATATAACATTTATGAAATTCCTCGTAAATAACAAGATTTAATAAGTTAAGGCACAAAAAACGGAAACGATACCACAAATGTAAAAAAACAAGAGGGCAATGTTCAAAGGGTTGATTTATTTAGTTCATATATATTATCTATAGCAATTTGCATTTTATTTTTTCTAAGGATAATATATGTTAATATTAAAAATATAGGCACAAACACCAAGCCATAAACACTCTGGTTGTTAATAACATCTATAGATGTTGTATTACATTTTTCTAAAAATAGTTGTTCAAAAAAAGCTGGCGTGTCCGTTAGGCTATGCAACAAAATTAACACCCAAATATTTCCACCTCTAAAATATATAGCCGTAAAGAACATACCAATAGAACATGCTATAGCTACCTGACATATAACAGGAGCGAGGTTTGCGCCTGTTGCGAAATTTAAAATATGAGCCACCCCAAAAATAACGCCACTTAACAACACAGCTAAATAAACACCATACCTGTTCTTACCATATTTTTGAGCTATTGAATTTGCTACAATTCCACGAAATATTGTTTCCTCGTTAAAACCTATTGCAAACAGGTGCACAATCCCAAAAAATATATAAATTCCACCTTTAAACTCTGCGGCACAATAAAGATTTGTTATAATGCTGTTAACTATGGGAATTATTATATAAAATATATAACCATAGCACGATTTCACGGTTTTTAGCAAATTTTTTGTTCTATATATATATTCAAATTTAAAAATGAAAGCTACCAATAGCGTGCAAAGCATACCAACAACAGTGTTTAAAAACCCAATAATCTCTTTATTTGGTAACATTAACGAATCTGATGACCCTTTTGGCACTATAGCAAAATGTATAACAGTTCGTAATGTAAAATAAAACATAATAATAAAAAAACTAAATATTATGGGAAATTTTTTTTTAATAAACTTTACGTAAAACATAACACAGTGCACCTCTATCTACTTTTATAGAATTGTATAAACACATACTCTATATATATTTATTAATAATAGAGGATTTTTATTATAAAATAAGTTAAATAAAACAATAATAAATTATATAAATTTAACATATAAACAAATTGCAAAAATAAAATTTCAACTGTGCCAATAAGCCTAAGAGTGGGGAACTAAACCAAACTATCTGTTTTTATCTGTTTCTTTATTATTTAAAATTTCTTCTTCTTTTATAGGCTCTTTGTTTTCAACATTATCTGTGTTTGATGGGTCTTTTTTTGTTTTTTTAACTATTCTAATTGGCCTCCTCTTTAGCGAAACGTCATTTTTATAATCTAAATAGTCTGGAATCTTATTCACCGCTTCGCGCACAATCTCTTCGTGCGGTTTTACGTATGTGGTTAACAGTAATTGTGTTACGTCTTCCTTTATGTTTGATATCATTTCATCAAACATTTCAAAGCCCTCTATACGATATTCAATTACTGGGTCTTTTTGAGCATAAGAACGAAGATATATACCTTTTCTTAATTCGTCCATATCGTCTATATGAGCTGTCCATTTATCGTCTACAACGCGAAGAATAATTCTCCGTTCTAGCTCTCTCATTCGCTCTTCTCCAAGCGCTTTTTCCTTTTCTTCGTAGAGGTTAATGGATTTTTTTGTTATAAAGTCTACTAAATCTTCCTTTTTTAGGCTTAAAACTTCTTGGTTTGAATAATTCATTTCAGAATCATCTAAAAGGTAACCTAAATAGTAGTTTTTAAGCCCTTCAATGTTCCAGTGTTCGTGTGAATCGGAGTCTGGAATATATCTGTTAACAACATTAGCGCTTGCGTCTTTAATCATGTTAACAACATATTTTCGCATATCTTCCCCGTCTAACACTTCGTTGCGCTGTTTATATATTATTTCACGTTGCGAATTCATAATATCATCAAATCTTAAAACATTTTTTCTCGTGCCAGAATGCATAGCCTCAATTTTCTTTTGAGCGTTACCAATAGCCTTTGTTAACATCCTATATTGTATAGGAGTATCTTCATCCATCTTCAAAAAGTTCATTAAACCTTCTATTTTTTCGCCGCCAAAAAGCCGCATCAAATCATCTTCCAAAGCGAGGTAGAAGCAGCTCTCGCCTGGGTCTCCTTGTCGCCCTGCTCGACCTCTTAGCTGGTTATCTATTCTTCGTGCTTCGTGGCGTTCTGTGCCTATTATAAATAACCCACCAGCGTTTTTAACTTCAATTGCTTCTTTGTTTGTTGTTTTTTTATGTTTTTCATATAGCTCTTTAAACATATGTCTAGCGTTCAATATGTCTTCATCGTCTGTCTCGCCAAATGAGTTTGCTTCGTTTATTAATTGCTCAGGGTAGCCTTTTTTACGCATTTCTTCTATAGCCATATATTCAGCATTGCCACCAAGAACAATATCGGTGCCACGCCCAGCCATATTTGTGGCTATTGTTACTGCGCCCTTTTTTCCTGCCTGCGCTACTATTTGAGCTTCCTTTTCATGATATTTAGCGTTTAACACGGAATGCGGTATATTTTTTTCACTCAGCATTTTGCTTAAAATTTCAGATTTTTCAATAGATACGGTGCCCACCAATACCGGTTGACCCTTTTTATGGCACTCCACAACCCGGTTTGTTATTGCTTTAAATTTTTCTTTTTGTGTTTTATAAACAATGTCTTCATGATCTTTTCTCAAAACTACTTTATTAGGTGGAATTTCAACTATATCTAATTTATATATTTCACGAAATTCGCCTTCTTCTGTCATTGCTGTGCCTGTCATGCCGGAAAGCTTTTTATATAACCTAAACAAATTTTGAAATGTTATTGTGGCTAAAGTTTTAGATTCGCTTGCTACTTTAACGTTTTCTTTAGCTTCAATTGCCTGATGTAGCCCTTCGCTATACCTTCTGCCGTTCATTATTCTTCCTGTAAATTCATCTACTATTAAAACCTCGCCGTCTTTAACAACATAATCTATATCTTTTCTCATTATGCCATGAGCTTTTATAGCTTGGTTTATATGGTGTAGTAGAGTTATGTTTTCGCTGTCCATGAGGTTTTTTATAGAAAAGTAAAATTCCACTCTTTTAACCCCTCTTGGAGTTAGCGTGGCAGTTTTTGCTTTCTCGTCTACTATATAGTCTGCGTCAACATCGTCATGCTCTTCTTTGTCGTCTAATTCTTTTGTTTTAAACATTTTAAATGTTTTAACAAGGTTGTCTGCATAGTGGTATAGCTCCGTAGATTTTTCCCCAGAGCCAGATATTATTAACGGAGTTCGTGCTTCGTCTATTAAAATAGAATCTACTTCGTCTACAAGCCCAAATTCAAACCCTCTTTGAACGCGCTGCTCTTTATATATACACATATTGTCTCTTAAATAGTCAAACCCTATTTCGTTGTTTGTGCCGTATGTTATATCACAAGCATAAGCTTTTCGCCTTTGCTCGCTTTGCATGCCGTTTAAAATTATGCCAACCGACAAACCCAAATATTTATATATTTTGCCCATCCATTCCGCGTCACGCTTTGCCAAATAGTCGTTAACAGTAACCACGTGCACGCCTTTTCCTGTTAACCCGTGCAGGTATGCTGGCAATGTGGCCACTAAAGTTTTTCCTTCACCTGTGCGCATTTCCGCTATACGGCCTTGGCTTAAAACAATTCCGCCTATAAGCTGAACTTCAAAGTGTTCCATGTTTAACACCCTTTTAGAAGCTTCTCTGCAAACAGCAAAAGCCTCAGGCAATATATCGCTTACTGTTTCTTTTCCTTCTGCTAGCCGTTTTTGGAATATTGCAGTTTTGCCTTTAAGCTCTGCTTCTGACATTTTTTCATATTTTGGCTTCAACGTTAGAATTTTATTTACTATTGGCTTTATTCTTTTTAACTCTCTTTCACTGTATGAACCAAAAAACAAACTAAAAATTTTATACATTATGTTAAATTTAGGCATTTAAAATTTCTCCTTTGTGTAAAGACAATATACTTCAACCTACATTTTTCAACTATTTTACATTATAATTATATTGGAATAAAAATCAAGTTTTTATTATTTTTTTTTACAAGCAATAATGTTAATTAACAAAAATAAGTTTAAATAATTTCCAATATACATATAGAGATGCGGAAACATCTGGGCTTAAACTATTATTAGTTTTAGCAATTTTTATTATTATATTAGTTATATTAGTTTTTAATTTTTATATTATTAATAATAATTATTGAATTTGTTTTAAATTAATAACATCTATGAAACTATAATAACATAAACAATATGAATATATATAATTTTAAATTTATTTAAAAATTTTAATTTATCTAAGTGTTGTTATTATGTTTTTAGCTTTGTTGAAAATTTTAAATAATAGCTATATTTGAAATACTTAATTAATGAATTTTTTAATATATTTATTTTTATTTTTGTAAGTTAAGTTTTTTAATGTTAGGTTGCATAACCTTAAAGTAAACATTAAACCGTAATCATGTATGAACATATAAATTAAAATTTAGAAATTGCACTGGTATTATAATTAAATATATGAAGGTTGCAATATAGCGTAAAGTATTAATAAAATTCAAATAAAACGCAAGTGTTATTTAATTTTTTGCGTCGTTAAAAGTTAAGTAAAAGCAAACCACTTAGTTTGCGCTAAAAATTTATAAATATTTATAAATAATGGTTGAGTTTTATAGTTTATTGTAATAGAATAAATTTAGATGGAGCGTTAAGCTAAACCCTACTAAGCTTTTGTTGTTGTGTGGCTTATTTTAATTAAAAATGTTTTATTAGTTTTGAGCGTGTAGCGTATATAGTTATATATGTTGGGGTTTAATATTTTTAGTTTGTTAATATACTAAATTTTTGGAGGAATAATTTTGCAAGGTGTTAAAATTTGCCCGTCTATTTTGTCTGCCAATTTTTTTAATTTAAAAAAAGATGTATATCTTCTAAAAAAAGCAGGAGTAGATATAATTCATTTAGATGTTATGGACGGCCATTTTGTTCCAAATATTTCGTTTGGAGACGTTATATTGAAAAGTATAGCTTCTAATTCTAATATGTATGTGGATGTACACCTCATGGTGTCTAACCCTTTAAGGCATATAGAAAAATTTTTTTTAAAGAATGTTTTAAACATAACCTTTCACGTTGAGTGTGATGACGACATTTTAAAATGCATAGCTGCTGTTAAAAATTTTGGTTGTAGCTGTGGTGTAGCTATAAACCCTAGCACAGATGTTTCTAAAATTAAGCCATACATAAATTTTGTAGATATGGTGTTGGTTATGACAGTAAACCCTGGTTTTGCAGGCCAGAAGTTTATGCCAGATATGCTTAAAAAGGTGGGTTTGCTTAGAAATTTTAGCCCAATGCTCAATATAGAGGTAGATGGCGGGGTTAACAACAAAAATGCTGGGGATATTTCAAGAGCAGGAGCTAATTTTTTGGTGGCAGGCTCTTACGTTTTTAAATCGGGCAATATTCTAAGAGCGGTAAAGAGGTTGAAAAGGTGTTGCGCAGATGCATAATATGCATAAGTTATTGTAATTTTGATATTTTTTCTATTGCGTGGTCTTCAAAAATTTCTTTACAATGTTCTCTTATTATGCTTTGCTTTATTTCGCCCTTACCGTTTATATCACCAAACTCTTTTAAAAGAGCTAATATTTTTTGCTCATTTTCTTTTGGAACCTGCATTATTAATATAAATTTTTCGTTAGATTCATATAATTCGCTTTTTAACTTAATATTTTTATAAATTTCGAGCATATTCATGCAGAAGTTTTTAACGTTTTTTATGTTATTAAATGTTGTTACGGTTGGGTTTGTTGGGTTCTCGTTTTTTTTGGTTTTTTCTTCTTCGTTGTTTGCTATACTAAGGTATAGTATGCAACCTTTTTCCTTGGTTTTGAACGATTCTAAGAATAGCTTATTTTTCATTGCGTCTATTGTTATGTAGTCTTTAACATTTTCTAACAGTTTTAAAATTAGGTTTTTTGTTATATTCTCATTTTTTTTTAAAATTTCATGCGTTAGGTTATATTTTTTCATATCTTTAGTGGTGAGGGTTAGTTTTATTGCTTGGCTATTTAATATTTTAATTTCCAAGGTAGCATCACATCTTTTCTGAAACTATATTTATAAATTTTTATGGGAATTTGGCTCGGCTTATGCTTTAATTCTTGTTTAAAATGTTAATAAAATTTTAATATAATATTTATTATATATTTATATATAATATATTAATTTTTTAATTTATAAGATTTTGTTTTTGGAGGGGTTATTTTGGATAATAAAGGTTCTGGTAGAAATGACAGATTAAAAAGATATTCTGGCATATATAAAAGTGGGAGAAATAAAAGACGCATTAGGAACCTTAATCTTTTTAAATATATTTTAGCTTTTCTTTTTATAGCAACGTTAACATATTTTTCTTGTATGGCTATATATAGTTTTGTAAATAGGGAACATGTTAGCGAGGTTGTGGTGCCTGAAAACTATGATGTTAAGCCAAATAATAAGAATATAGAGCCGCCGGCCTCTTTACAGCCACCAAAAGTTGCAGAAAAAGAAGAGGATAGTGGCTCGGCAGACGTAAATATAGAGCCTATTTCGGCTATTGAGTTGCCGAAAAAATATATTTTTAATAATAAGGCTTTTAAAGATTTTCTAAGAATTGCTAAACGAAAGGGTAAAAATGCTATAGTTGTGCTTTTAAAAGATGAAGCTGGCAATTTGCTATATAAAAGCAACACAGATTTGGCAAAAGAGTGGAAAACATGCGTTAAAGATGCAGTTTTGGTAAACAATATAGCAGAAGAAATCACAAAAGAAGGGCTAATTCCAATAGCAAAATTAAACGCATTTTTAGACGACAAAGCGCCAAACCCTTCACGAGACAACACCTTTTTAGCGCCAAATGAAAATGGTAGTAAAAAAGAAAATATATATATGTTTAGAGACGGGGAAAAAGGAGCACAGAAAAAGTGGTTAAACCCTTGCTGTGATGCTACTAAGAAGTATATATTAGATTTGGTTAAAGAGCTTTATAGTTTAGGGTTTCAATATATGTTGATTGAGAATATGCGGTTTCCCGACACCGAGTTTTCATTTAGCTTTGGCGATGGCAATATTGTAGACAAGGCTGAAGTATTAAAAAGCTTTGTAAAAGCTCTTACAGATATTAGCGCAAAGTTTATAATTTCTTACGATGTTGGCGCAATATCAGATAAAGATAGGGCTGTTAACTGTTTTGGTGGCGATATATCTAAATATAATATAAAATATCAGGCTCCTATTGTGGGCTTGAGTGGGAAAATAGGCGAAGATATAAATTTTTATAAAGATTTAATTACTAAATTAAAATCTAAGCGGCGTGGCAGTGTTTTTATTACAAAGGTGGAGCTAAAAAGCGGCGCGGATGAGTTTGTTTCGTTTCTTAAAGAAAATTCGTTAGATTCTAGTATTGTGTTATATTAATTTTAAGTTTAATGTTATTTAATAAAGTTGCAACATGTAGAATTTTTGTGTTGCACTAAATTAAAATCTAAGCGGCGTGGCAGTGTTTTTATTACAAAGGTGGAGCTAA
>CAMKFY010000026.1 GCA_946411985.1 uncultured Clostridiaceae bacterium | reverse complement strand
TTCCAAACGCTGCTTTAATATCTCTTTAACTATTAAAGCTACCTCTTCTTCATATAATTCATTAATTTTTATAATATAGACAAATTTAAAATTAAATTTGATTTATAAGCCAATTTTCTTTGCCTATAGTTTTTATTAATTCTAGTTGACATTTTGTCCATTCCATATCTTGCTCTTCATCTTTATAATATTCAACTAAAAAACAGTATGTGGAATACTTTCCTTCTGCTTTTTTTATTAGTTCTTTTAACCAACAAAGTCCATTTTTAGATTTTTCAAATTCGCTTTTTAAATATTCTACAGGGTCTTCATAAATTTTGCATTCATTTGCGTCTTTAAGGCTTGTTTCTCTGCTTTCTGCTATATTTAAATTTGCTGTGCCTTTAAGTTTTATAATATGCGATACCGCTTCTTTTAGATATTTCATCTCTTCTTCTAGGTGTTCGTTATATTTTGCTTCTAATTTTGAAAAACCTTTATATTTAAATATTTCGCATTCTATAATACGCGCGTTAACTTGCTTCAAAAGCCCTACTACTAATTCTTGTAAACCTTCCAATAAATTTTTTTCTTCCATACTTTTACACCTCTTTCTTTTGAGCATTATATAATATATATTTTTAAAAATCAATACATTTAAAAAATATATTTATACATTTGAGGTGATTATTATATTTTTTATTTTTAGTATATGTTGCGTTTTATGTTCGGCGGATGATATAATTACAATAATGTTATATTTGTAAAGGAGCTTTTAGAAACAGTGGCAGATATGTTTGAAAAGTTAGATGACGCTAAGGCTAGGTTTGAAAAAATTAATAAAGATATATCAAATCCTAACATTTTAAGTGATATTAATAAATATAAAAGTCTTATGAAAGAATTAAAAAATCTAGAGCCTGTTGTGGAGTGTTACAAGAGGTATGAAAGGTTTAAAAGTGAACATGAAGAGGCAAAAGAACTGTTAAAAGACGGTGGGCTGGAAAAAGATTTTAAAGAAATGGTAAAACAGCAATACGAAGAAAGTGAGGTTAAGTTGAAAAGCTTGGCTCAAGAGCTTAAGTTGTTGTTGCTGCCTAAAGACCCAAACGATGAAAAGAACGTTATAATAGAAATAAGAGGTGGAGCAGGCGGGGAGGAGGCTGCTTTGTTTTCGGGAGACCTTTATAGAATGTATACAATGTATGCTGAAAAAAAAGGTTGGCAGATTGAGTTTCTAAATGCTAATGAAACGGGTATTGGTGGCTTTAAAGAGGTGAGCTTTGAAGTTAAAGGCAGTGGCGCTTATTCTAGGCTTAAATTTGAAAGTGGCGTTCATAGAGTGCAGCGTGTGCCAGAAACAGAAGCACAAGGCAGAATACACACTTCAACTGTTACTGTGGCTGTGTTGCCTGAAGCAGATGAAATAGAGTTTAATTTAAACCCTAGTGATATACAGGTGGACACCTTCAGGGCAAGTGGCGCAGGAGGCCAACATATAAATAAAACAGAGTCTGCCATAAGGCTCACATATATTCCAACTGGCTTGGTGGTGGAATGCCAAGATGAACGTAGTCAGTTTAAAAATAAGGAGAAAGCCATGAAGATATTGCGTAGCAAGCTATATGAGCAGGCGCAAAAGGAAGCTCAGGAAAAAATTGCAAGTGAACGAAGAATACAGGTTGGCACAGGAGACCGTTCTGAGCGAATAAGAACATATAACTTTCCACAAAGAAGAGTAACAGACCATAGAATAGGGCTTAGTTTGTATTGCATAGACCAAATAATGAATGGCGAGCTAGACGAAATAATTGACGGGCTCACCTTAGCAGACCAAGCTCTAAGGCTTTCTGTTCATGAAGAGTAGCTTTGCTATGAAAACATATTTTTTACCGCCAACAGAAGCAAATCTTTTAAAATGTGCATTTTTTCTAAAAAAAGGCGAGGTTGTGGCTTTGCCAACAGAAACTGTTTATGGTTTGGCTGCAGACGCTTTTTGCGATGAGGCTGTGTATAAAGTATTTAGAGCAAAAAATAGGCCTTTAAATAAACCGCTAATTTGCAATATCAGCAGTTTAGATATGTTCTATAAGCTTAGTTTTAGTAGCTCTAAATTGTTGCAAACCATATTCGAAAAATTTTGGCCTGGCCCGTTAACTGTGGTGGTGCAAAAAAAAAGTTGTGTTTCAAATTTGGTTACTGCGGGAGGCTCTACTGTGGCTGTTAGGTTTTCTTCAAACTCTATTTTAAAAAAAATAACAAGCATGGTGGGCAGCCCTTTAGTTATTCCTTCTGCAAACATATCGGGGCGTGGCAGCTTTGTTAACGCCTTTAGTGTTTACAGTGCACTAGAATTTAAGATTAGAGCTGTTGTTAATGGGGGAGTTAGTGAAATTGGCAAAGAGTCTACAATAATATTTCTGCAAGGTTCTAATGTTAAAATATTAAGGCTTGGCGCAGTAACTAAAGAGAGGTTGAGAGAAGTGTTAAAAGACGCTATTTTTATTAATTAGTTGCTTTTTTACAAAGAGGGTGTTGTATGATTGTTGGCGTAACAGGGCCTACTGGCTCGGGTAAATCTTTATTTAGTAAATATCTTAAAGAAAAAGGCTTTCATGTTTTAGATGCGGATGTTATAGTGAAAAATTTATATAAAGAAAATAAGTTTTTAGTGGGAGATATTGAAAGAGAATTTTCTTTTGCGGTGGAAGGTGGAGTTGTTAACAAGTTAAAGCTTTCAAATTTTGTTTTTTCAAATAGGTGTGCGCTATTAAAGCTTTCTAAAATTGTAAACCCTTATGTGCTTAGGCATATCTATTCTGTAATAAAAAAGGGCAATTTTAAACATATTGCTATAGATGCTCCAACGCTTTTTGAAAGTGGTGCGGATGTTTTTTGTAATTTTAAAGTTGTTATATTGTCTAACTTAAAAATTAGGTTAAATAGAATTATTGCCAGAGATAAGATTTCAAGGCACGCAGCTTTAAAAAGAATAGCGTCTCAGCCAAGTAATTCTTTTTATGTGGATAGGGGTAATATAATACTACAAAATTGTGGCGACGTTAATATTCTACGTGGCGGTTTTTTTAATGTTTTTTCTTCTGCCGCAAAGAAAAATTAATTAAATAGCGTAAGTTGGCGTTAAATTGTTAAAAAAATTAGTTATAACTCTATAAATATGCATATATTTTGCAATTTTTAACGTTTAACTATAAATTTTAGATATAGTTTAAATATTTTTATATTAAAAGGTTTTTGGTTGAATATGCAAGAAAACGTATTAGTTTAATATATTATAATTTTAATATTTGTTTGAAAAAATTTAAAAATATTTAAAAATATCTTTTGTAGATATTGAATATTTATCTAATTAGAGTTATAATAGCTCAAACTTCAGAAAATGAATATTGAAAGGGGTTATTAAAATGTCAGAAATAAAAAAGTTGAAGGAGCAACTATTTAACCAGCGTAAGAATGGGAGTGTAAGGCTATCAAGCGAACTTGTTAAGAGCGTTGATGAGTATTGTGAGCTTTATAAGGTGTTTTTGGATAGCTGCAAAACTGAAAGGGAAGCTTGTAAATATTCTGTGGAATTGGCGGAAAAAGAAGGCTTTAAGCCGTTCTCTAAAAGTAAAAAGTATGAGCCAGGAGATAAAGCTTATTTGTTAAATAGAGATAAGAATGTAGTGCTTGTAATATTTGGTAAGAAGCCAATTAAAGAAGGAATAAAGTTTGCTGTTGCTCATATAGATTCTCCAAGGTTGGATTTAAAACCAAACCCTGTTTTTGAAGATGATGATATGGCATATTTTAAAACTCATTATTACGGTGGAATAAAAAAATATCAATGGCCTGCTATGCCTTTAGCTTTGCATGGAGTTATATTCAAATCTAACGGTGAGAAGGTATACATATCTATAGGTGAAAAAGAGGGGGAGGTGGCTTTTTGCATTAGTGACCTTCTGCCACACCTTTCTACAAACCAAATGAAAAAAGCTGCTAGTGAGTTTATTGAAGGCGAAAGTTTGAATGTGGTTATTGGTTCTCGTCCTTTCAAAAGTGACGGTGAGAGTGAAATGGTAAAGCTTAATATTTTAAAAATATTAAACGAAAAATATGGTATAACAGAAAGAGATTTCTTGTCTGCTGAGCTTGAGGTGGTGCCTGCTTTTAAGGCTCGAGATATAGGTTTTGATGGCAGCATAGTTGGGTCTTATGGTCAGGATGATAGGGTGTGTGCCTACAATGCTTTAAGGGCTATTTTAGATGTTAAATCTGTTCCAAATAACACAATTGTTACAATGTTAGCCGATAAGGAGGAAATAGGCAGTTGTGGCAATACTGGTATGGAGTGTAACTTCTTTAAATATTTTGTTGAAGATTTGGGCGAAATGTTTAATGTTAGCGCGCGAGATATACTATCAAACTCTGAGTGTGTGTCTGCTGATGTTGGTTCGGCGTATGACCCAAATTATAAAGACGTTTTTGAGTTTAGCAACTGTGCACATTTAGGTTATGGCACAATAATAACAAAATATACTGGTAGGGCAGGGAAGGCCTACGCTTCAGATGCGTCAAGTGAATTTACAGATAAATTTACTAGGTTGCTAGATAAAAATGGAGTTGTGTGGCAGCCAGGCGAGATAGGCAGAATAGATGCAGGTGGCGGTGGCACTGTTGCTATGTTTGTGGCTAAATTAAATATGGATGTTATAGATGTTGGGGTGCCTTTGCTTTCTATGCATTCTCCATTTGAGCTTTCTTCTAAGGTGGATGTTTATGAAAACTATAGAGCAATACATGTATTTTTTGTTCAAGATTAAGCATATCTGTTGTTTTTGGAGGACGTAATATATATTGGAAAATATTATTATACGAGATATTAAGCACAGTGATAGGCATGAATATTTAGGTATGGCGAGGGGTTTATTTAATAGCAATGCTACTGTTTGCAGTTATAGTGAGGATGTTGCAATTTCAAACTTTAACAATGTTGTTAGCGGTTCTAAATTTTGCAGGTGTTTAATATTGGAATATAAACTTAGTGTGGTGGGTTATGCTTTTTTAGCTTACAGTTATAGCACTAGTTTGGGTGGGATGTGTGTATTTTTAGAAGATTTGTATGTGAAGGAATATGCCCGTGGTGCTGGCGTTGGTAGATATTTTATAAAGTGGCTTTTAAAAGAGTATGAAGATAACGCTAAGGTTGTAAAATTGGAAGTTACTAGAGCAAATGCTAGTGGTATAAAATTTTATGAAAATTTGAATTTTAAAAACAGTGGTTATATTGGTATGGTTTTGAAGTTATAGTTGTTGCGTTTTAATAGTTTTAATTATTGTGTGTTTGTAAGGCTTGTTGTTTGTTTAAAAAAATAATTTTAGGGGTTAAATTTATGGTTGGCGTTGCGGTTTTAGGGCATGGTGTGGTTGGCTCTGGAGTGGTGGAGATATTGCTAAAAAATAAAGAGTTAATAAAAGCGCGTTCTGGTGATTATATTAGCGTTAAGAGAGTTTTAGACATATTAAATTTTGATGGTTTGAGTTATAGTAATATATTCACGAAAGATTTTAGCGATATTTTAAATGATAAAGATATATCAATAGTAGTGGAGACAATTGGTGGATTAAGCCCAAGTTATTCTTACGTTAGAAAATGTTTAGAGGCTGGTAAGAGTGTTGTTTCTTCCAATAAGGAGCTAGTTGCAGAGAAGGGCTATGAGCTTTTAAATTTAGCCAAGCAAAATGGTTCTAGTTTTTTATTTGAAGCTAGTGTTGGTGGTGGCGTGCCTATATTGCGTCCACTGCAAACATGCCTTGCAGCAAACAATATAAGCAGTGTGGAAGGTATATTAAATGGTACTACGAATTTTATATTAACTAAGATGTTTCAGGAAGGGTATTCATTTGAGGAATCTTTAAAATTAGCTAAGAGTTTAGGTTATGCGGAAAATAACCCCGAAGCCGACATCAAAGGCTTAGATTCTGTGCGAAAAATATGTATACTCTCAGGTGTGGCATTTGGCAAAATGGTGCGCCCTGAGGAGGTGTATGTGGAAGGCATAGATATAGTTTGTGTGGAAGACGTGGAGTTTGCGTCTTCAATTAACTGTGTTATAAAATTAATAGCTAAAGCTGAGCTTAGAAGTGGTGGTTTTGTTAGCGTTATTGTGTGCCCTATGTTTTTGCCTAGCTCTAATAAATTGTGCGCTGTAGATGGCGTTTTAAACGGCATAGCCATAAAAGGTGATGCTGTGGGAGAGGTTTTGTTTATTGGGCCTGGCGCAGGAAAGTTTGCAACGGCTAGCGCTGTAATATCTGATATTATAGATATTGTGCGGTATGGCGGCAAAGGTGTGCCATATATGCTTTTTAATTCTAATAATTTTAGCATTTCAAATTTTAAGGAGAATAGCTTTAGCTTTTATTTTAGGTTAAAAGCGCGTGATGTTAATAGTTTGAAGGAGGTTAAAAGTTATATATGTGCAAATTTAAAAGCTCCGGTGTTTCTTAAAAGAAAAAATCAGCCTGAGTTGGAGCTTGCGTTTAAAACAGAATACATGCTAGAAGGCGAAGTTTTATATTTTGAGGAAGAGCTTGAGCAATTCAACATAGTTAAAGAATCTAAAATAAGAATTGCAAGTTGTTAATGTAGGGCGTGGGTTGAGTTTATATTTTGTATAATGGTTTTGTGCAAGTTTGAAATAAAAGGATATGCATTTGAGGTTTTATATGGTAAAAATAAGAGTTCCGGCTACTAGTGCAAATTTAGGGGCTGGGTTTGATTGTATGGGTGTGGCTGTGGCATTGTATAACTACGTATATATGGATTTTTCAGACAGATTAGAGATAGTTAGTTTAGATGGTTTTAAGGTGCCCACAGGCAAAGCAAATTTAATATATAAATCGGCTGTTTTTTTATTTGAAGCTTGCGGTTTTAAAAATTTGAAGGGGTTAAAAATAGAGCAAAAGAACAATATTTTTCAAACAAGAGGTTTGGGTAGCAGCTCTGCGTGCATAGTTGCTGGGCTAATGGGCGCCAATGCTCTTTTGGGTTTTCCTGTTAAAAAGCGTGATATTTTAAATATGGCTACAAAGTTGGAAGGGCATCCAGATAATGTGGCTCCTGCAATATTTGGTGATATGGTGGTTTGCGCTGTTGGGAATGGCAAGGTTTGTTATGTTAAGAATAGGGTTAGCAGTAAGTTGAAGTTTGTTTTTTTTGTTCCAAATTTTAAAATGGACACAAACAAAGCTAGGCAAATTTTAAAAAAGGAAGTTTCTTTAAAGGATGCAGTTTTTAATATATCAAGAGCAGGGCTTTTTATATCCTCCATTATTAATGGCAGGTTTTTAAACTTAAAATTAGCAGTGCAAGATAGGTTACACCAGAGCAGTAGGTTAAATGTTATAGAAAATGGTATTAATATTTTTAGAATAGCCTATAAATTTGGCGCTTACGGGGTTTATTTAAGTGGCGCAGGGCCTAGCATAGTGGCAATATGTGATAGGTATAACAGATATTTTGAGCGTAATGTGTGCTTTAAGCTAAAAGAGTTAGGCATAAAGGGTTGGAGTGTTTTTAATTTCAGGGTAGATAGACAAGGGGTAGTGGCAGAAACGTTTTAGAAAAACATAGAATGGTGTAAAATAGTATTTTATATTTTTGTAATATAAAAAATTTGGGGGAAAAAATATATGAGCTTAATAGTTCAAAAATTTGGTGGTAGCTCAGTAGCTGATGCGCATAGAATAGAGAATGTGGCCAAAATAGTAACAAAATTTAAAAAAAAAGGTGATGATGTTGTTGTTGTTGTTTCTGCTCAGGGAGACACTACAGATTTTTTAATTGAAAAGGCAGGAGAAATAAACAATAACCCATCTAAACGTGAAATGGACGTGTTGCTTTCTAGCGGTGAGCAGATATCTATTGCGCTCCTTGCGATGGCAATTGAGAAGTTAGGTTTTAGCGTTATATCTTTAACAGGTTGGCAGGCTGGGTTTAGAACAAAAACAAATCATACTAATGCCAGAATAGTTAAAATAGATACAACGAGGTTAAAAAGTGAGCTTGACGCTAATAAAATAGTTGTGGTGGCTGGTTTCCAAGGAGTAGACAAGTTAGAAGATATAACAACATTGGGTAGAGGTGGCTCAGATACTAGTGCTGTGGCTATAGCAGCAGCAATGAATGCAGATTTGTGTCAAATATATACAGATGTTGACGGCGTTTACACAGCCGACCCAAACCTTGTGGAAAATTCTATAAAGCTTGAATGTATAAGTTATGATGAAATGTTGGAGCTTTCCACGCTTGGCGCGCAGGTGCTTCATAATAGGTCTGTGGAGATGGCTAAGAGGTATAATGTTAATTTGGAAGTTTTATCAAGCTTTGAAGACGTACCAGGTACGAAAGTGAAGGAGAGAGTAGATATGGAGCAGTTACTTATACGAGGTGTTACTAAAGATGATTATACAGCGAGAATAGCGTTATTAAATGTTCCCGATGAGTCGGGTTATGCATATAATATATTTTCTCTTATGGGCAAGCACAATATAAATGTAGACCTTATAGTGCAGTCTTACGGTTGTAATAATAGAAAAGATATAAGTTTTACTGTGCCGCTAGATAGCATGGATGTTGCTGTTGAGGCGTTAAAAGAAAATAAAGATAGGCTTAAAATAGATGATATTAAGGTATCGGATAGTGTGTCTAAGGTGTCTATAGTTGGGGCTGGTATGCAGATGAACCCTGGAGTGGCTGCAAAATTTTTTGAAGCACTTTATAAGGCAAATATAAATATACACATGATTTCTACAAGTGAAATAAAAATTTCGGTTTTAATAGACAAAAAAGACAGTAGTTTAGCTGTAAAATTAATACACAATGCTTTTTTTGATTATTAGTTTTTGTGTAATGTTCTGTTTAAAT
The DNA here is from genome assembly GCA_946411985.1 of uncultured Clostridiaceae bacterium. Lineage (GTDB taxonomy): Bacteria > Bacillota > Clostridia > Oscillospirales > Ruminococcaceae > RUG12519. Next base: position 2,609 of record CAMKFY010000026.1, on the reverse strand, counting down.
GAAGTTTTTGGAGGAAAAATGCATGGAGGAAGTTTATGAGAGGTATTTTAAAGAATATTTAAATAGCAAAGGCTGTTTGGAGCGGGTTTTTATAAAATGCCCAGATAATTTTAATTTTGGGTATGATATTTTAGATGAGATAGCAAAGGAAAACCCAAATGATTTAGCCTTAGTGTGGTGTAATGTTTTTGGAAAAGAGAGAAAAATAACATTTAAGCAGATGAGTGATATGTCTAACAGAGTTGCCAATTTTTTTATTTCGCATGGAGTGAGGTATGGCGACTTTGTTTTGGTTATTTTAAAGCGTAATTTTGAGTATTGGTATGTTTTAAATGCTTTGCATAAAATAGGAGCCATTGCCATACCTGCAACGCATATGCTCAGCGTTTCAGACCTAAAATATAGAATAGATTTTGCTAAAATAAAGCATATAATATTCACAACAGAATCTGGTGTTGGGGATAGAGTTTTAGAAGCTGCTAAGGATTATTCTAATATAAGTTTGTTTTCTGTGCGTGGAAGTGTGCAAGGCAGTGTAGATATTTTTTCTAATATAGAGCAATATTCTCCAAATTTGGAAAGAGTGCAAACAAATGTTAAAGACGCTATGCTTTGCTATTTCACTTCAGGCACGTCGGGTCAACCAAAGCTTGTTCAGCATTGCTACTCATACCCTCTTGCTCATTTTATAACTGCTAAATATTGGCAAAAAGTGAAGAAAAATGGTTTACATTTAACGGTTGCTGATACTGGTTGGGGCAAAGCGGCATGGGGCAAGTTATATGGCCAATGGATGTTACGAGCTGCTGTTATGGTGTATGACTATGATAAATTTGTGCCTATTGATGTGTTAAGAATTATAGAAAAATATAAGGTTAATACGTTTTGCGCGCCGCCTACTGTTTACAGGTTTTTTATGAAGGAAGTTGGGCTTTCGTGCTGCGATATTTCGTCGTTAGAGCATGTAACCACTGCAGGGGAGCCACTTAGCCCTGAAATAATAAACAAATTTAAAGAAGAAACAGGGCTTGAAATAATGGCGTGTTTTGGGCAAACAGAAACAGCGGCAGTTATATTTAATTGTTGCGGTATACATAAAGTTGGGTCTATAGGTAGGCCGTCTCCACTTTACGATGTTGTGCTTATTAATGAGCATGGTAACCAAGTGAAGGAAGGGGATGAAGGTGAAATATGCATTCGCACACAGGAAAAATATAAAATTGGGCTTTTCAACGGCTATTATAAAGACGAAGAGTTAAATAATCGTGTATTAAAAGCTGGTTTATATCATACCGGTGATGTGGCTTTTTGTGATGCTGACGGATATTTTTGGTATGTGGGCAGAAAAGATGACATAATAAAGTCTAGCGGATATAGAATAGGCCCGTTTGAGGTGGAAAGCGTTTTAATAAAACACCCAGCAGTGTTGGAGTGTGGCGTTGTTGGGGTGCGCGACGCTTTAAGAGGGCAGGTTATAAAGGCTATTGTTGTTTTAACTAGTAGTTATAGCCCTTCGGATGAGCTTTCAAAGGAATTGCAAAATTTTGTTAAATCAAGAACAGCGCCGTATAAATACCCTCGAATTATAGAGTTTGTAGACGAGCTGCCGAAAACTATATCTGGCAAAATAAAAAGACGAATTTTAAGAGGCGCTGAAGCAGTTAAAAGCTGAATAGTTAAGAGTTTATATTTAGATATACAAATACAGCAATAGAACTAGAATTTAGATCTATTGCTGTATTTTACACTCAAAAATAATATAGTTAAATTACACAAACAAACCTCAAATAATTTATACAATTATACGAAAATCTGTTTTCACAGAATTTTCTATCGCAGTAAGTTGACAATCGCAAAAGCCTATATTACTATGTGTGTGAGGCTTTAGTTGAGTTCAATCCAAGCCCTACACGATCTGTGCTCCTTACTTATAAACACAAAAACATATTAGAAAAAACTTTAACTATTCGCTTTAGTCTTTTTACATGAAATTAATTCTAATATACAATAATAGCGGCTTTGTGCTTATTTTATTATAAACACAGAAATCAAGTTATGTCTCAATCAAAAAAACCCATATACTTTCTCGATTGAAACATAACTTACAAGTATAATTTCAATTGTAGGTGCAACTGCAATTGAGACTATACTTAAAATTTAAAATAGAAAGGAGACAATAAATATGGAAATAATAAACATAATTTATCTTATCACACAAATAGTCGATAAAATAGTAGACATTTTCATTAAAGTAAGGACTGCAATTAAAAAAAAATAAACAACCTACCTTCTCCCTCTATGCATTTAGTATACGTTTTGCTAACGATTTTTACAACCATCAAAATCAACTAATTTGTTAGCACATTATAGTAAATTCTATGAAGGCAAATTATAAGGTATTTAAGGGGATTTAAGTCACTATTAAGGTATGGCTAGGCTATATTACAATTTTATTACTTGCACAATGTTTTGTTATAAATTGTGCAAGTAATACAAATAAAACAATATATTCGTTTTACGCGGAAATTAAACAGGTTTTAAGAGATAAAAATTTAATGCAAAATCATTATATAAATTTGCCAGGGATACCAAGTCTGATGCAGGATATA
>CAMKFY010000025.1 GCA_946411985.1 uncultured Clostridiaceae bacterium | reverse complement strand
ATAACAATTCAACATTTAACGATATATTATTTCATATATTTGTGCCACTAAAAACAGAAGAGAAAAAACTAAAAACAGAATATATAAATAATGTGCTAATTGTGGCTATAATGCTGAGCATAGCATTAACCTACATAAACAATTTTATATATAAAAATATAATAAAAAACAAAGAATATGTTTTAGGTGTTGAAAAATTTAAAATTGGTGGCTTTTTTAAAATTGTTGAACAAAGAAAAAAATATATAGCAAAATTTCTATTTTTTAAAAAAAAAATTGCATATTAGCAATAAATCGTAAAATTATATTTATTTTAATAACAATTTTGAAGATATATATTGTAATATGTTGCATAAATTGCAGCAAAAAGCTATTAAAAATAGATGAATATTTAACAACATTAAAAACAAAATCTAACTTTATAGAAAAAAATTATATAAACCCAAAAAATGTTGCTATAAATTTTCCAGAAAAAAAACAAAATCTTATATATATTCTAGTAGAATCTTTAGAATCTACATTCTTTTCTAAAAATCTTGGAGGTATTGCAAGCAAAAACATATTAAATCCATTAACAAATTTAACCGAAAATAATATAAACTTCTCAAACACAAACAAATTTGGAGGCGCACAAAACCTAAACAACTCAGAATGCACAACAGCAGACATTGTAGAACAAACTCTAGGCATACCACTAAAATTAAACAAAAAAATAGTAAACTACGAATATTCACACAAGCATATTCTAAAAAATGCATATGGAATTGGAAATATATTGGAAAAAGAGGGATATATTCAACTTTTCCTAACAGGCACAGATATAAAATATGGCAACAAAGACAGCCTACTTAAAAGCCATGGGCAATATAAAATATTAGACCACCTTAAAGCAATAGAAAAAGGCTATATAGATAAAGAATATAAACAAAACCTTGGGTTTGAAGACAGCAAACTTTTTAATATAGCAAAAGAACAAATATTAAAAATATCAAACAAAAATATTATAGCAAATAAAAACATTCCATTTAACGTAACAATATTGGCCACAAACACACACTACCCAGAAGGGTATGTTGAAAAAAAATATAAAAAAATATTTAATAACAAATATTTGGACGCTTTATATTATAGCAGCATAGAAATTAAAAATTTCATACAATGGCTTAAAAATCAGCAATTTTATAAAGATACCACAATAATAATATCTGGCACCTGTTTAAATATATATGAAAATATTAAAAACTCCAATAGCAATAAATATAATAGAACAATATATAACCTATTTATAAATAGCAAAGCAACGCCAATAGCGCATAAAAATAGAATATTTACACAGCTAGATATGTTGCCCAGCACTATAGCAAGTTTGGGCGCAAAAATAGATGGCGATAGGCTAGGCCTCGGAACAAATTTATTTTCAAATAAAAAAACATTAGCGGAAAAATTTGGAACAGATTTTTTAAAAACCGAACTAGAAAAAGAAAGCTTATTCTATAATTTTAAATTGCTATATTAAACTAAAATTTTATTTATCTTCACACTCTTCAATAAGGCTATATAATTTGTTTATAGCATCTGAAATATCACCAATGCTATCTATAAGCCCAGATTCTACAGCTTTCTCGCCGTCTATTACGCTGCCAACATCTGTGGCTAGTTCATCTGTTTTCATCATATATTTTAAAAACACATCTTCACTTATATTAGAATTTTTAACAACAAACTTAACTATTCTATCTTGCATTTTTTTAAAATGCGAAAACGCCTGCGGCACCCCAACAACAGTTCCACTGCTTCTAACAGGGTGTATTGTCATTGTGGCAGACGGAACTATAAACGAATACTTAGCAGACACAGCCAAAGGCACCCCTATAGAATGCCCACCACCTAAAACTATAGACACAACAGGCTTGCTCAAACCAGATATTAACTCAGCAATTGCAAGCCCTGCCTCCACATCTCCTCCTATTGTGTTTAAAACTAATAAAAGCCCTCTTATTTTTTTAGATTGCTCTATGGCTATTAATGCAGGTATTATTTGTTCATATTTAGTAGATTTTATAACATCTTTAGGCAACACATAATGCCCTTCTATTTGGCCTATAATAGGCATACTGTGAATATAATAACTACCGTTAGATGTTATTGTGCCCATTTCAACTATTCGCTCTGTCTTTTCTTCGTGTATGTCTTTAAATATACCTGAGCTATCCTCACCTTTGCCTCTCTTTTTATCTTTTTCCTTTTCGGAGCCACCTTTTTTAGAGCTCACAGCTAAATTTTCATTTTCATAACAATCTTTACTACTACACAAAAAAATTCCCCCTTTAATTTATTGTTACAAATTAAAGAGGTAAATATACAAACCAAACTCAAATAAAAATAATTCACGCCACACATAACAATAAACAGTTTGCAAATTGCTATAACAACAAGTTTACTGCAAATTGTAATTTGAGCTTTGTTCATCTTCATATATAAAATTATGCAACTTCATAGCATAGTCTTTTATGTTATAACGCCAATACCAAACTCCGTTAACTGTGCCTTGTTTAACATTGGGGTCGTTTATATCTGGAATTATATATTTAACTAAACGAGAGCCATCTTTTTCATCTTTAGATTTTATTTTTAGCAAAATAGGCAACATATTTGCAAAGTCTTTTAAACTAAGTGAAGTTTCCATAAAAGGCATCAACCTTCTCAAAACGGCCAGAAGCTGTGGAGAACTCATAACAGAAATCTTCCTAAAAAGCATATCTAAAATAATCTGCTGCCTGCCAGCCCTATTATATTCAACGTCATCTTTCCTAATTCTAGCATAAGAAAGCGCCTGAGCCCCATCTAAATGCACCACTTTATACTTCTCTTTAAATTTAGCCACCCTAGGAGCCATGCGATATTCCTTTGTGCTATTAATTATTCCATTAATTTTATCTACTTCGTCGTTTCTTAGCTTAACATCTACTCCACCAAACGCATTAACTATGTGTATCATTTGGCTAAAATTTAGAGCTATATAATGCCTTATGCAAAGGCTTTTGCCTTCTTCAACGCTAAAATTCTTATTTAAAGTTTTAACAGCAAGGTTAGCTCCACCATAAGAAAAAGCATGCCCCAGTTTATCTAAACCGTGGCCATCTATTGGCAACCTAGTATCTCTTAAAATAGAAGCCACCTTTATCCTTTCATGCACACCATCTAAAGATACCACCATTATAGCATCAGACCTACCAGACATTTCCCCTTTTCTTTTATCTAACCCAAACACCGCTATATTAATAACCCTACTATCTTCTTGTTTATTTGAAGTTAAACCAAGCGCTTCGTCAGACTTATCAAAATTTGTATCTGTTTTAAAACCACCAAAAAAATAACAAAAAGCAGCCACAAAAATAAATATTAACGAAACCAAACCCACTAATAACTTAAACCAAAACGGTATTCTTTTTTTAACCATATATTTTAACTTATCATCTTTGCCAACCTTTTTCTCTGTTTCGAATTTTTCTCTAAGCTTTTCATCTTTATGCAAAAGACTGTTAAATTTACTTTTTTTATATTTCATAACAAAGTTATACTCCAATAAAATTATAAACTACAGCCAAATTTTCAACTTACAAACAAATAATACAAGAAACATTATATTATTTTTGTTTGTAAATTGTCAAATATAGCTACACTTTTAAAAATAGTTTTAAATTAAATTTGCAAAATAAAATAAAAACATATATATTTATATATAGATATTTATTGCTAATAACTAACTTTTAGAACATATATAAAACATTTAAACAAACAATTTTATTTTTAAGGAGAAATACATATTGATATATAAATTATATGAAAATTTATCAAAAGAACAATTAAAAGGTGAATATTTAACATTAAAAAAGGAATATGAAAGTTTTAAAAATCTAAATTTAAAGCTAGATATGTCTCGCGGCAAACCTTGCGAAGAACAGCTAAACCTATCTTTAAACATGCTAAAAGATATAGATATAAACCACTTCACAAAAACAAAGCAAGGCCAAGACCCTAGAAATTACGGCCTATTAAGTGGCACGCTAGAAGCAAAACAATTCTTTTCAAATATATTAAACGTGCCAACAGAAAAAATAATAGTAGGTGATGGCTCATCTTTAAGCTTAATGTTTGACTATATAAGCATGGCCACAAACTTTGGCCTACTTGGCAGCACACCATGGAATAAATTAGAAGAAGTTAAGTTCTTATGCCCTTGCCCTGGCTACGACAGGCATTTTGCAATATGTGAATTATTTAACATAAAAATGATAAATATAAACATAAACCAAAACGGCCCAGACGTAAACCAAATTAAAGAATTAGTAGAAAAAGACCATTCAGTTAAAGGAATTTGGTGTGTGCCGAAATATTCAAACCCAACAGGAATAACCTATAAAAACGAAATAGTAACAGCTTTAGCAAAATTAAAGCCTGCAGCAAAAGATTTTAGAATTTTTTGGGATAATGCATATGCAATACACCACTTAAGCCAACAGCACGACGAGCTTTTAAATATATTCGAAGAATGTGAGAAATATAACACACAAAATATGGTTGTGGAATTCACCTCCACAGCAAAAATAACATTTGCAGGAAGCGGAATAAGTGCCATAGCTGCTTCTGAAGAAAATATAAAAGATATTTTAAACATAATGTCTAAAAGAATAATATGTTTTAACAAAATAAATCAAATACTACACGCCACATTTTTTAACACTACAGAAAAATTAGAAAAACATATGCAAAATCATGCAAAAATAATAAAACCAAAATTTGATTTAATTTTAAATAAATTTGAAAAAGAATTAAAACCATTAAAAATTGCAAATTGGTCGCGTCCTAATGGCGGCTATTTTATATCTTTTAACGCATTAAATGGATGCGCTAAAAGAATATATGAACTTTGTAAAGAATCTGGAGTTACCTTAACAAGCCCAGGCGCCACATACCCATATTCTAAAGACCCAAAAGACAGCAATATAAGAATAGCCCCAACCTACCCTAGCATTGAAGATTTGAAAATAGCTTCAAGCATATTTTGCATTTGTGTTAAACTTGCAACAATAGAAAAATTGCTTTAAAAGGAGTAAACGCGCCATGGAAAATAGGAAATTAGCTCTAAGCGGCATACAGCCAACTGGAATTTTTACTTTAGGAAACTATATAGGCGCCGTTGGCAGCTGGAAAAAAATGCAACAAGAATATAGATGCATATATTTTATAGCAGATATGCACTCTCTAACAACAATAAGAAATAAAGAATATTTAAAAAGTTTAACGTTGAAGGTGTTGGCACTGCTTTTAGCCTGCGGGTTGAGCGTAAAACAAAATATATTATTTATACAAAGCCATGTTCATGCGCACGCGGAGCTTGCCTGGGTGTTGCAATGCAGCACGCAATTTGGGGAGCTTAAAAGAATGACACAATTTAAAGATAAAAGCCTAAAACATAAAGACAACATAAACGCTGGGCTCTTTTGCTACCCAACGCTAATGGCAGCAGATATTTTGCTTTATAATGCAGATGTTGTGCCCATAGGAATAGACCAAAAACAACATTTAGAGCTAACAAAAACAATAGCTACGAGGTTTAATAATATGTATGGCGAAACTTTCAAAATTCCACAGCCATATATACCAAAAGTTGGCGCCAAAATTATGAGCCTTTCAAACCCAACAAAAAAAATGTCTAAATCGGATGAAAATTCTAATTCTTTTATATCTATGCTAGACCCGCCAGAAACTATAATGAATAAATTTAAAAGAGCTATAACAGATTCAGATTCAAATATAAAATTTAGCGCAGAAAAGCCTGGAATATCTAACCTTATTACAATATATTCATATTTTTCTAATATTTCTATACCTGAAGTAGAAGAAAAATTTAAAAATAAAAGCTATAAAGATTTTAAGTTTGCTGTTGGTGAAATTGTTGCAAATAATTTAAGCCCAATACAAGAGAAATATAACGCCATTTTAAAAGACGAATGTTATTTAAAATGTGTATGTGAAGAAGGCGCAGAAAAAGCCGCACAAATTGCAAACAGCACATTAAAAAATGTGTATGAAAAAATAGGTTTTATTTAAACTAATAATGCTCCATACATTTTAACGATTATTTAAAACGTCGTCTGAAACTTCGAGCATTGTTTCTGCAAACACTCCATAGCCCCTAGTTGGGTCATTTAAAAACACGTGGGTTATTGCTCCTATTATTTTCCCACACTGCAGTATTGGGCTGCCACTCATACCCTGCACTATTCCGCCTGTTAAATTTAATAGCTTTTTATCGGTTATTTTAACTACAAGGTTTTTAAGTTTGCTAGCCATATCTATAGACTCTATTACAACAGAGTATTGTTTTGGTTTATCTTTTTCAACAGTGCAATATATATATGCATTGCCAAGTTTCACTTCTTGTTTAAATCCAACTTCAACAGGTTTATTTGGGCATATTGGCGTGTTTAATTTGCCATAAAGCCCGCAATCTGTGTTTATATTTATGTTCCCTATAGATTCATCTCTAGCAAACTCGCCGCACAGTTCACCAGGGCTGCCACAAATGCCTTGTTTTACGCTTTCTATTGAAGCTCTAACTATTTCGCCGCTGCCAAGTGGCAATTTTTTGCCTGTATCTATATCATAAACTGCATGACCAAGCCCGCCAAAAACTCCTTCATATGTGCAGAATGTGAAGGTGCCTATGCCGGCTGAGCTATCACGCACTAAAAGCCCAGTTTGCCATTTATTATCTCTACAAGAAAAAACAGGCCTTAAACTTGTTTCATATTGCCTAAAGTTTCTGTTATATATTAACTTCATTTCATTGCCGCTGCTTTTTAATATAGCATTTTTTAAATCTTTATTACTACATATTTTCTCATCATTTATATATTCTAATATGTCCCCTTTTCTTACGCCAGCCTCTCTGCTTGGGTTTTTTTCACCAAGTATTGTGGGCACAGTTTGCGTGTTCACCACCATAACCCCGTCTGTTAGGAATTTAACACCAAAAGGTGTGCCGCACGGGAACACGTATGTTTTATTATATATCTTTACTAAAACATCTTTTATTGGTATAAAGTTAAATAATTTAGCTGTATATAGTTCGTTATCTACAAATTTTCCAGTTTTTTTGTGTGTTGGTATATTGCTGTTAATTTTAGAAAATGTTACACCAGAAACATTAAAACGCGGCTTTTGCCCAACAAAAACTTTATAAGTGTTTGGTATTGTATATGAATAATAGAAAATAAAAAAAACTAAAAGGCAGGATAACATAAACATTATGCAAATTAAAATTCTGCCTAACCCTTTCAATATCACACCTTCTTTTTAATGTAATACCACAGAAAATATATATTACAAAACTGCAAATTTTATGTGTTACCCGTTTACATATTAACACTACGCATACTTAATTAATAATATCGCCATAAATTGTAAAGATCTTAACAAACCATATAAATAATTCAAAATATTAAAATTCTTAACAACACTTAATATATTTAAACATTCCTCCACAAAACATTAAAAATTAACATATATTTACCATTTAAATTAAATTTTTCAAAAACTTGAAATAATTTTAGCAATACCATTTAATTAACTAAAATTTTTAATTAAAATATGTTTACTATTTTAAAAGCTGCGATAGCCATTGCGCAGCCTCATTCAAACCAACTTCGTTTAATTTAAAATCTTTTTCATGTAGAACATCACACTTTTCATAACAACATTTGCCGAGCCATGTTGATATTTTAAACTTTTCTTCTTTAACGTTGGGGAATATTTTATAATTAAAATTACCACTACTCCCAGAATATATATTACCAAATTTTAAATATTTAACACTTGGCAACGGCAAATTATGCTCCATAAAAATTCACACTCCAAAAAATTATAAGTCTAATATTTTCTCTAATTTTGGCAGTATTAAGCCAATAATAACAATCTTTAAACTGTCTCCTATAAGGAATGGGCCAGTGCCAAAAGCTATTGCGTAAAAAAAATCCTTTTTATATATTATAGCATAACACCATATGCTGCCTATAAATAAAGTAACAATAGTTCCCATTGCAGCGCCCACCACAAACCAAAACATTCGCTTAAAATATGAATCACACGGTTTACCAAAATGATGGTATATATAACCTACTATAAACGCATTAAAAACATAACCTATCATATAACCAGCGGTGGGGCCAATCAAATATGAAGGGCCTCCTAAAAGCTTAGCTGTAAACGGAAAGCCCACAAACACTAATATTAAATATAAAATCTGACTAATAGGCCCATAAACAGGGCCAAGCAACGCACCAGACAGAATTACTGCCAAGCCAACCAAAGATATTGGCACTATGCCAATTTGTATAGTAAACATAGCACATATGCATGTTAAACCGCAAGCTAACGCACAAATTATTAATTTCTTCGTTTTTTTAATATCAATCATAACAATTTCACCTCAATATCTACTATTATATTATGTAAACTTAAAATTTTACGTGTAAATTTTCTAAACACTTACTAACAATAAATTTATAACAAATTAAATATTGTTATAATCTAAACTTTTAACAAAATTTTTAAAGTTTTATTAACCATATAGTGCATAGTTCACCAAAAAGCCTAATAAAATTTATCAATTAATATTGTATAGTATAATTAATAAGCTTCGCTTAAACTTTATAAATATTTAACATTTACATGCTTAAAATGCTAACAAATTTCTAAACAGTTCTTAAAAATTAAAGTTATGCATATTTTTTTATATGTAAAAAAGCTATACAAACCAAAAAACTTATACATCACCGCTAAATTTGGTTTAAACTTAATAAAAATTAATAATTAATCACCTCTCCTAAGTAATATTTCATTCATGTTCCCCAGAATAAATACCATAACTCAAGCCTTTTAGATTTATAATTATAATGCTACACATAATACGCAAATAAAATATAACATTTTTTAAATAAAAAATAAATATATTAACAAACAGCTTCAATCAAAAATAATTGACTAAAACTAATTAATTAATATATAATTTAACTATATTAACGCTGTTAAAGGTAACATTAAAATATGAAAAACAATATTAAAAGTTCAAACTTTAATATAGGGTTAGACGTAGGGTCTACCACAATAAAATGCGTAGTTTTAAAAGACGAAAATATAATATTTAAGTTCTATGAACGACATAAATCTAAAATAACAGAAAAAACAATAGCTCTACTATCCAAAATAGAAAAAGATATAACAAAAGGCGAGCCTTGCAAACTCGCAATAACAGGGTCGGCAGGGCTTGGCATATCTGAAAAAACAAATATAAAATTTGTACAGGAAGTTTACGCCACTAAAATAGCTTCGAAAAAGTATGCTAAAAACATAGACGTTATAGTTGAATTAGGCGGCGAGGACGCAAAAATATTATTTTTAACAAACACAACAGAGGTGCGCATGAATGGCACGTGTGCAGGGGGCACAGGGGCTTTTATAGACCAAATGGCAACACTTTTAAAATTAAATTTAGAAGAGTTTGACAAATATGCATTAGAACATGAAAAAATATACACAATAGCTTCAAGATGCGGTGTTTTTGCAAAATCAGATATTCAACCCCTAATAAACCAAGGCGCTAAAAAAAGTGACCTTGCCGCTAGCATATTCCAAGCTGTTGTAAACCAAACAATATGTGGGCTCTCTCAAGGCAGAGAAATAAAAGGCAAAGTTATGTTTTTAGGCGGCCCTCTAACATTTTTTAAATGTTTGCAGCAAAGGTTTACACACACATTAAATTTAAAAGAAAAAGACGCTATATTTCCTAAAAATAGCGAATATTTTGTAGCTCTAGGTGCTGCTTTGTTTTCATTTTACGAAACAGAAACTGAAAATTTGAGCACATATATATATAAACTTAAAAAACAAAAAACAGCAAATTTTAATGCCACGCTGCCACCGCTTTTTGAAAGCGAAAAAGAATATGAAGAATTTGTAAATAGGCATAAAAATACAAATTTAAAATATTCTAACATAGAAAAATATAGCGGCTCAGCATACCTCGGAATAGATGCTGGGTCTACCACTACAAAACTAATTTTAATAACAGAGAATGCTGAAATATTATATTCTAAATATCTGCCAAATGGCGGCGAAGTGGTTTTAATAGTTTTAAAATATTTAAAAGAATTGCTAGAAGAAATAAAAAAATATGGTGGTAAAATAAAAATAAAATCTACAGCAGTAACAGGTTATGGAGAAGACCTTATTCGCAATGCGTTTTCAATAGATTTTGGGCTTGTAGAAACAATAGCACATCTAACCGCTGCACAATATTTTAACGCTAACGTAAACTTTGTTATAGATATAGGCGGGCAAGATATTAAATGCTTTAAACTAAAAAATGGTGTTATAGATTCTATAACACTAAACGAAGCTTGTTCTTCTGGTTGCGGCTCTTTTTTAGAAACCTTCGCAACAGCACTAGGGTTTAAACTAAACGAGTTTGTTAAAAAAGGTTTATTTTCAAAGTCACCGGTAAATTTGGGCTCACGATGCACAGTGTTTATGAACTCATGCGTTAAGCAAGCACAAAAAGACGGCGCTTCTGTGGAAGACATTTCAGCAGGCCTTTCTATATCTATAGTTAAAAACGCAATATATAAAGTTATAAGAGCACGAAATATAGAGGAGCTTGGCAAAAACATTGTAGCACAAGGTGGCACATTTTTAAACGACGGAGTTTTAAGAGCATTTGAAAAAGAGCTAAACACAAATGTAACAAGGCCGTCAATTGCAGGTTTGATGGGAGCTTTTGGATGCGCACTTTATGCTAAAAAAAACGCCAAAAATAAGTCCCACATGCTAAACCTGCAACAGCTTAATAATTTTTCATATAGTGTTAAAACTGTAAACTGTGGAAAATGTTCAAATAACTGTTTATTAACAATAAACAGCTTCCCAGACGGCAAACATTTTGTATCTGGCAATAAATGCAGCTCATATAACAACAATGAAAATAACGATGCAAAATATAATATGGTGAAATATAAATATAACCTAATTTTAAACACGCCAAAAAAAATAAGCGCCACCAAAACAATAGGTATTCCTTTAGCACTAAATATGTATGAAAATTTACCGTTTTGGACAGCTTTTTTTGAAACACTAAATTTTAAGGTTATATTGTCAAATGAATCTAGTAAAAAATTATATGAACAAGCTCAGCACACAATACCGTCTGATACAATATGCTACCCTGCAAAATTGGTGCATGGCCATATAAAATCTCTTTTAAATAAAAATGTAGACCTAATATTCTACCCCTGCATGACATATAACTTTAACGAAAATATTTCAGATAATAACTACAATTGCCCAGTAGTAGCATACTATCCCGAAGTTATAAAAGCAAATATTAAAACAGATAAAAAAATAATAATAGATAATATAGGCATACATAACAAAAAATATTTTAATAAATTTGCATTTAAAATTTTTAATAGATATTTCAAAATATCTAAATTGGAAATTAAAAAAGCTGCCAATGCAGCATATGAAAAATATTCAAACTATAAACAAAAATTAATAACCTACGCAAAAGAAGCTATAAATTTTGCAAATAGAAATAATTTGGAAATTATAGTTCTAGCAGACAGGCCATACCATATAGACCCAGAAATTAATCATGGCATAGATAGGCTAATAACAGGTTATGGCGCTGTGCTTATTACTGCAGACGCTATCGCGTTTATGGCCAACGAAAAGGTTAAAACTTCTGTTTTAAACCAATGGTCTTACCATGCCAGGCTTTATAGTGCCGCTAAAGAGGTTTGCAAACACTCTAACATGAACCTTTTACACCTAATATCTTTTGGATGTGGCATAGATGCAATAGTATCAGACGAAATTAGGAGTATATTGGAAAATAATAATAAATTTTACACATACATAAAAATTGATGAAATAAATAATTTGGCAACAGTGCGCATACGAATTAGGAGTATGTTCGCTGCTATTACAGAATATAAAAAGTTTAGATTAAATAAAAAGGAGCATATGCTATGTGTGAACAAAGCTATAACAAACAAGAGCAAAGTAGAATTATTTTCACAAAGGAAATGAAAAAAAACTACAAAATTTTAATACCGAATATGCTCCCAATACATTTCAAACTATTTAAAAATATTTTAAAACAAGAAAATTTTAATAAAGTTAAAAATTAATAATAAATTTTACACATACATAAAAATTGATGAAATAAATAATTTGGCAACA
>CAMKFY010000024.1 GCA_946411985.1 uncultured Clostridiaceae bacterium | reverse complement strand
TTCTATATTATTTTTCAAATTTTCTAATGCGTTTTTAGCTGCATTTTGTTCTGCTTTTCTTTATTGTTTTGGTGTTAAAGCTATATATTTAATAGAAGTACTTATTAGTTTATTTGTGAATATATTTCTTGTTTTACTGAGGCTTTGTTTTAATTTTTCAAAAAACCCCATATAAACAACTTCACTCCCAGTTTTAAAATTATTTATAATATATGTTAAGGTTTAATGCAATTCTATATTATTTTTCAAATTTTCTAATGCGTTTTTAGCTGCATTTTGTTCTGCTCTTTTCTTGCTTTTTCCGCTACCAAAGCTTATAGGTTTGGAATTTATTGTAAGCTCCACTTCAAAACTTTTATCGTGGTCTGGCCCTGTTTCTTTAATTAAAATATATTCTATTTTAAAATTTTTGTCATGTTTTTGCACGAGTTCCTGTAATTTTGTTTTATAATCTGTGAGGCTGTCAATTTTTTTTATGTCTATTTGTTTTGGAAGGAACCCTAGCACAAAATTTTTAGCCACAGAGAACCCGCCATCTAAATATAATGCGCCTACTAAAGCTTCAAATGCGTCTTCTAAAATAGAAAGTCGGCTCCTGCCGCCTGCATGTTCTTCGCCTTTGCCCATTAATAAATAGGCTCCGAGGTTTATTTGTTCGGCAAACTTTGAAAGAGAGTTATCACAAACGAAAAAAGCGCGCACCTTGGTTAGCTCGCCTTCAGATTCTTTTGGGAATATTTCAAAAAGATGTGTGGCAATTATTAAAGATATAACAGAATCTCCTAAAAACTCTAATCTTTCGTTATTTTTAAGGTTGTTTTTAGATTCGTTGCTATATGAAGAGTGAGTTAACGCAGTTTTTAATATATTTTCATCTTTAAAAAAATATCCTATTGTTTCTTGAAGTTCTTTCATAATTTAATTTTAAAAATCTCCTTACTTAATTAATTTAAACCACAAAACTAATATAGCCAGATATATATTAACTTTTAATATACTTAGCTATATCATATACTATGTTTTCATTTACACAAGAAATAGCAGTTTTTATGGCGTTTTTAAATGTGCATGCATTGGAGTTTCCGTGTGCTTTAATAATTGGTTTACAAAAGCCTAAATATATGGCTCCACCGTAATTTTTATAATCTAATTTCTGCTTTAATATTTTGTGTTCTTTTTTAAGTAGTGCTGCTGCTATTTTTGCTTTTGTAGTGCTTAAATATATATCTTTTAAGCTTTTAATTAGACATTTAGCTGTGCCTTCCATTGTTTTTAATATCATATTGCCACTAAGCCCGTCTGATACTACAACGTCGCAACCGCCCATTGGAATATATCTCGCTTCCACATTGCCAATAAAATTTATATTTTTATTATTAGATATTAGGTTATACGCTAGCCTGTGTGATAGTGTGCCTTTTTTAGATTCTATGCCAACATTTGCTAGGCCAACCTTTGGGTTTTCTATTTTAAATATGTTTTTTGCGTATATATTTCCCATTATAGCAAATTGCAAAAGTATGTTCTCCTTACATTCTAGGTTTGCTCCAGCGTCTATTAATAAAAATTTGCTTTTATAAGACGGCAATGTTGGGCAAAGAGCCGCTCTTTTCACTCCTTTAATTTTTTCCACAAAATAGCAAGCTCCAACTGCTAAAGCTCCTGTGCTTCCTGCAGTTATAAACCCGTCAACATCTTCCAAATTTAAAGCTTTAAGGCCTACAGCCATTGAACTGTTATTTTTTTCTTTTAATATTTCAGCTGGGTTTTGTTCGGCAGAAATGCTATCTTTAGCGTTTAAAATTGTAAATTCAGATATATCTATTTTCAGTTGTTCTGCAGCTTTTTTTATTAATTGTTCGTTGCCAGAGAGGATTATATTCACATTCTTATATTCATTTTTGGCTAAAACGCACCCTTTCAATGTGCTTTCCGGCGCAAAATCGCCACCAAATGCGTCTACTATAAGCTTCATATTGCCTCTCCTAATTATATAATATAATTTATATACCGTTTGAATTAATATATTCTTTTAAATCTTTTACGCCTCTTTCTGATAACATTTTATGTTTTTCTTTTTTGCTTTTAATAGGCGGGTATGGCATTGGCAAAAGCCCAAAATTTGAAGACATAGGTTGAAAATTTGTGCTATTTGCTTTATTCGTTATGTATTTTATAAGTGATGCCATAATTGAAGTTTCTGGCAACGGTGTAAACCTAACGCCTTTAATTTTGTTTTTTAAAAAATATCCAGCTAACATACCGCATGCAGCGCTTTCAAGGTATCCCTCCACGCCCGTTATTTGGCCAGCAAAATATATATTTTCAAAACCTTTAAGCGAAAGGTTTTCATTTAAAAGAGCTGGGCTATTTATAAATATATTTTTATGCATACTGCCATACCTTAAAAATTCTGCATCTTTTAAAGCAGGTATTTGTCTAAATATTCTTTTTTGCTCACCATACTTCAAATTTGTTTGGAATCCCACCATATTAAAAAAGCTGCCAACCAAATTTTCCTTTCTTAACTGCACAACAGCATAATAGCGTTCATTCGTTTCTGGGCGCTTTATGCCTACCGGCTTTAGAGGGCCAAATCGCATAGTGTCTTTTCCTCTTTTTGCCATTACTTCTATTGGCATACAGCCTTCATATATTTTGGGTTTGTCGAAGCTGTGTAGTTTGGCAAGCTCAGCGTTAACTATGCTTTTATAAAACAAATCATACTGTTCTTCATTCATTGGGCAGTTTAGATAGTCTTTTTGGTTTGGCGCATACCTAGAGCTGTAGAATGCGCCATAAGAGCCGTTTAAATTTATAGAATCGCCATACAATATAGGAGCTATTGCATCATAAAAGTAAAGGTTGGAACAGTTTATTATTTTTTCTATGCTAGCCATAAAAGCATCTGAAGTTAAAGGGCCAGTGGCTATAATAACATAGCCTTTTGGTATACTTTTCACCTCTTCATTTACTATAGTTATGTATTTACAGCTTTTTATATTACGCGTAAGCTCTTTAGAAAATAAGTTTCTATCTACAGCAAGCGCCTGGCCTGCTTCCACAGCTGATAAATTCGCAATTTTTAAAACCAATGAATTTAAAAGCTGCATTTCAAGTTTTAGCATGCCGGAAGCGGTGTCTTTATTTTTAGATTTAAACGAATTTGAACAAACTAGCTCGCCAAAAAGAGGAGATTTATGGGCTTTTGAAAACTTTTTTGGCTTCATTTCATATAGCTTAACTGGTATTTTATGGCTAGCTAATATATATGCTGCTTCGCAACCTGCCAGCCCTGCGCCTATAACAGATACTTCATTCATTATTTATACCTTTGCATTTTTCGTTGGCACAATATATTTTTGGAGTTTTGCCCTTTTTCTTAAACATTGTGTTTTTGCATATAGGGCATATATCTTTAACAGGTTCATCCCAGCTTATAAAATTGCAATCTGGATATCTTTCACAGCCATAAAAAATTCTGCCTTTGGAAGATTTTTTCTCTATTATTTTTGCTTTGCAAATAGGGCATATGCCAACAGTTGGCACCACTATTTTTTTAGTGTTTTTGCATTCGGGGTAGCCGCTACATGCCAAAAATTTGCCAAATCTACCATGCTTTATAACCATATGCTTGCCGCATTTTTCGCATATTTCATTGGTTTCTTCGTCTTGAATTTTATAGTTTTTAGAATCGGTGTTTTTTTCTGCTTCCTTTAATGTTTCATAAAAGCTACTGTAAAATTCTTTAATGGAATCTTTCCATTTTAGCTTGCCTTCTGCTACTTCATCAAAATCTTCTTCTATTTTTGCTGTAAATGAAACGTTTATAACGCTGGAAAAGTTCTCTTTCATTATGTCTGTTATAGTTTCGCCAAGGGGCGTTGATTTTAAAGCTTTTTTATCCCGCTCCACATACCCTCTAGAAACAATAGTGCTAATTGTTGGCACATATGTGGACGGGCGCCCTATTCCTAATTCTTCTAAAGTTTTGGTGAGCGATGCTTCTGTGTAGTGTGGTGGTGGCTCTGTAAAATGTTGATTTTTTTCTATTTTTTGCGCCACCAATACATCGTCTTTTTTAAGTTCTGGCAGAATATTATCTTTTTCTTTTTTATCTTCTAGCACGGCTAAAAAGCCTGGAAACTTTAAGCTAGAGCCGTTCGCTTTAAAAATATAGTTGCCGTTAGATATTAAAACAGACGTGGTGTTATATAACGCGTCTGCCATTTGGCTTGCCATAAACCTGCTCCAAATTAGTTTATATAGTTTAAACTGTTCTGGAGTTAGCGAATTTTGCACTAGAGCAGGGCTAAGGCTTGGCATAGTGGGTCGTATTGCTTCGTGGCCATCTTGAGCGGAAGACTTTCCTTTATATATTCTAAAACTTTTAGGCGCATAAACATCGCCGAAGTTTTCCAATATATATTTTTTTGCTTCTGCGGCAGCCTCAGCAGATATTCTGAGTGAATCTGTTCGCATATAGGTTATTAGGCCCATTGTGCCATGGTTTTTAACGTTTACCCCTTCATATAGTTGTTGCGCTATGCTCATAGTCTTAAAAGATTTAAAATTTAACCTATTAAATGCATCTTGTTGCAACGTGGAGGTGGAAAATGGCGGAGCAGGGGACTTTTTAGATACGCCGTTTTTAATTTCTGAAACAACATATTTATTATTTTCCAAATTTTTTAATATATCGTTCGCTGTTTTTTCGTTATCTATTTCTATTTTTTTGCCGTTTGATTTATAAAGTGCAGCTTTAAAGCTTTTCTTTTCTTTCTCGCCTTTTAAAATGGCGTCTATAGTCCAATATTCTTTTGGTATGAAGTTTTTTATTTCATTTTCTCTTTCCACTATAAGTTGCACAGCCACAGATTGCACACGGCCTGCAGAAAGCCCAGGCTTTACCTTTTTCCATAAGAACGGGCTTAATTTATAGCCCACCAACCTATCTAACACTCGCCTTGCTTGTTGGGCGTCCACTAAATTTTTATCTATTTGCCTTGGGTTTTTTATGCCAACCTTAACGCCAGACTTTGTTATTTCATTAAAAGTAACCCTATTTTTTTCGTTTTTATCTAAACTTAAAATATAAGCAAGATGCCAAGATATGGCTTCGCCTTCTCTATCTGGGTCTGGCGCCAAATACACCATTTCAGATTTTGATGCGTTCTTTTTTAAATCTTTTATTATGGGGCCTTTTCCTTTAATGTTTATATAGTTTGGCTCGAAGTTGTTTTCAATATCTATTCCCATTTTAGACTTTGGCAGGTCTCTTAAATGACCCATGCAGGCCATTACCTTATAACCTTTACCCAAATATTTTTGTATTGTTTTTGCTTTAGCAGGGGATTCCACAATAATTAACTTAGACATAACACTACTCTTTAATTTTTTAAATATATTTTAAATATATTAACACACACTAAAACCAATTTTTGTTCGCTTAACAATATTTAAAAGTTCCATTTGAGTTAAAATAGAAAGAGCTTTGCTTGCAGGCGAACCCGATTTTTTTAAAATTTCTGTTAATCTTTCCTCTTTGTTAACAATTTCAAATAGCTTTCTAAACTGTGGTGGTATTTCTTTTTTGCTTTTGCCACACTGCTTGTTTGGGAGCTCGTTTGAAGTTTTCTTAGTAATTTTATATGTTGAATTCTCGTAAACGCTTAGCACATCTTTAATATCTAAAAGCATGGTGGCTCCTTTTTCCAAACATTTTTTTATGCCATTTGCATTTTCACTAAAAATATCAGCTGGTGGTACGCAGAAAACCTTTTTCCCATAATTTAATGCTAAATTTACGCTTATAACAGCACCCGACTTTTCAGGAGACTGAACTAATATAACAGCATCGCACATGGCACTAATTATTCTATTTCTTATTGGGAAAAGCCATGGAGATGTTTTTGTTTTTGGCGGGTATTCGCTAATAACTAAGCCACCACTCCTTACTATATTTCGTTTTAGTTCTTTATTTTCAAAAGGGTAGGATACTTCAAGCGCAGTGCCAAGAACAGCAGCAGTATAACCTTTAAATTTTAATGCTGCCTTATGAACTATGCTATCCACACCAGTGGCGCAGCCGCTAACAAGCGTTATGCCATACTCTATAAGCTTTTCTGAAACCTCTTTTGCCATTTTAATACCATATTCGTCGCACCTTCTCGTGCCAACAACAGAAATGCATGGCTGAAATGTTACGCCTAAGCTTCCAACATAATATAACACTACTGGAGCGTTTGGTATCTCTCTTAGCCGTTTGGGGTATTCTTCGTCTGCATAACAAACTACTTTAATGTGTAGGCGATTGCATAACTGCAAAATATATTCATAATCTTTTAACTTTGTATTTTTTAGCTTTTCTAAGCGTTTTGCAGTTATTTTAAAATTTTTAGATTCTTTTTCTACATTTTCATAGAACTTATATATCTTGTTTCCGTAAAATCTTAAAATTTCAGCAGGCAAAGCGCTGCCGTAAGAGAAACATTGAGCTAACCAAATATAAAATAAAACGTCACCTTTTATCAATTGTTTAACCTTCCATATTCTTCATTTCGTGTAATAATATACCGCAAGCCACCGCTACATTTAAAGATTCGGCATTTTTTACCATTTTTATGGTTACTTTATTTTCGCATTCATTTATAACGCTACTTGGCAAACCGTTTGCTTCCGATCCAATTATTAATACGCCGTTTTTGCCTTTTAAAAAGCTAACGCCTTTAGCATTATTATGCAAAACGCTAGCAAATATATTAATGTTTTTTGATTTTAGATATTTTAAAAATGGCAAAAAATTGCTGCATATAACAAAATTAACCTCAAACAAGCCTCCCATGCTACTGCGCACAACCTTTTGATTATATACATCACAGCAATTATATAGCACAATTTTTCTTACTCCAAAAGCAAAAGCGCAACGTATAATGCTCCCAATATTGCCTGGGTCTTTTACTTCATATAACGCTAAAACAACCTCGTTGTTATTAATGTTTTTTACATTTAAACGGTTTGGTTTTTTAGCTATGGCAAAAGCTCCTTGGGAGTTAGATACACCAGATATAAAATTTACCACTTTGTTTGATATTAATAGAAACTTCTCGTGCTGTGTAATATCGTATGCTGTATCTTTTATTTTTTCTATGCAAAAACCACTCAAAAACACAACATCTAACTCAACATTATGTTTTATTGCTTCAAAAATAAGGCGCACACCCTCCAAAACAAAGCTATTCTTTTGCGCTCTGTATTTACTGCTATCTCTTAATTTTAAATATTCTTTTATTTTAATATTTTTAGTGCTTGTTATCATAGCTTTAAGCTACTAAACTTTTTATTTTGTCGCACAACTTCTTAAAAGATTCTGGGCTATTTATTGCTATTTCAGATATGCTCTTTCTGTTTAACAATATATTAGCTTTTTTAACACCATTCATAAATACGGAATAGTTCATATCGTTTTGCCTACAAGCAGCAGAAATTCTGCTTATCCAAAGCCTTCTGAAAAAGCGCTTTTTTTGTTTTCTTCCTATATATGCATATTGGCCAGATTTCATAACTGCTTGTTTTGCTGTTTTGAACAACTTGCTCTTAGCTCCAAAGTAGCCTTTAGCCATTTTTAAGACTTTTTTTCTTCTTTTCCTTGTAGTAACAGCTCCCTTAACACGTGCCATAAATATTCTTCCTTTCTATTTTTAAACATAAAAGTGCATAAAAACCTCAAGCATAAGGCATTAACGCCTTTAAAGCTCTTTCATTAGCAGTGCTAGCGTATGCCACCTGCCTTAAATGCCTTTTACGCCTTTTAGATTTTTTTGTTAATAGGTGAGACTTACCAGAATGAAAATATTTTACATTTCCTGATTTTGTAAAACTAAAACGTTTTTTTGACGCACTATGCGTTTTTAACTTTGGCATAAAAACCTCCAACTCCTAACGCTAATATTAAAATATTAAATTTATGTTTTATTCTCTGCTGTTTTGGGAGCAATTATGCAAACAACACTCCTGCCCTCCAGTTTGGACGGCCTATCTACAGAGCCGTAATCTTCACATGCATTTTTAAACCTATCTAAAAGTTCAAATCCAACAGAAGACCTTGCCATTTCACGCCCACGTAGCCTAACCACGGCTTTAACTTTATTTCTAGCCTTCAAAAATTTTATAGCACTTTTTAATTTAGTGTTAAAATCATTTTCACCTATATGCACAGAAAGGCGAACTTCCTTTATATCTATTAATTTTTGCTTTTTTTTAGCTTCTTTTTCCTTTTTAGCCTGTTCAAACATATACTTTCCATAGTCCATTATCTTACAAACTGGTGGGTTTGCAAGAGGAGCTATTTTAACAAGGTCTAAATTTTTAGAAGAAGCTGCTGATATTGCGTCTTCCAAATTCATAAGGCCGAGTTGGTTACCGTTGGCGTCTATAACGCGAACCTTTTCATCGTTAATTCCTTCATTTATTTGAATTTCTTTCCTACCGATTTTGGCCACACCTCCAAAAAAATTTTTATTAATATTAAAATTCGTAAAATTTTAAAATTGTTTTACCCATAACCTTCAACAATAAGTGTTTATTGTTGAAAAATTATAAAGTTTCTTCATTGTGGAATTTTAGCATATTGAAATTTTATTGTCAACGAGAAAATGTTAAATTTAGTGCAAAATAAATTTCTAATATTTGATATCAATTAGCAAAATAAATATATTACGCTATATTTTCTACAAGTTACGATATAATATGAGCTTTTAATTTCAAAAATTTTAATTTTTATAAAATTTTGTTTAATTGTCATTTATTTATTTGCAAAGGTATATTATGAAGAAATTTATCGATAAATTTAGCAAAGGTAGAAAATTAAAAATGTTTTTAGATTTAATTAAGCTTCAAATTAAAAAATGTTGAATTTAGTGCAAAATAAATTTCTAATATTTGATATCAATTAGCAAAATAAATATATTACGCTATATTTTCTACAAGTTACGATATAATATGAGCTTTTAATTTCAAAAATTTTAATTTTTATAAAATTTTGTTTAATTGTCATTTATTTATTTGCAAAGGTATATTATGAAGAAATTTATCGATAAATTTAGCAAAGGTAGAAAATTAAAAATGTTTTTAGATTTAATTAAGCTTCAAATTAAAAAATGTTGAATTTAATGCAAAATAAATTTCTAATATTTGATATAAATTGACAAAATAAATATATTATGCTATATTTTCTACAAATTATGATATAATGTGAGCTTTTAATTTCAAAAGTTTTAAAGTTTTGTTTAAGTGCTTATTCTTTTATTTGCGGAGGGTATACTATGAAGAAATTTGTCGATAAATTTAGTAAAGGTAGAAAATTAAAAAAAGATTGTTCTTCAAATAGTGGTGTTTTTAAAAATTTGGAACGCATTTTAAAAACATTTTCTTTTGATAGGTCTGGTTTTTTGTCTAACCTTTTTAAAGATAAATTTATATCTGGAGCTATTAGTAAGTGTATATTTTCTGTATTTTTTTCTGCTGTTGGTTGGTTTTCATATATGTCAATATCTGCAAGAGGCGGTGATGATTTATTCGTACAGCAGTGTGAGCCGTTAGAAGTGCATGAGGATGTTGCTAAAAATAAAATTATAAATAAAAACACAAAACGAAAGGTTACGTTAAACACAGAAGTTGAAGAAGATGATGATGGTGGGTCTAAAATTGTGAAAAAAGGTGCACATAAAAGGCGAGTAAGCGCAAATAGAAATGTTGGTGACAAACAAAATTTTAAAATTAGAGGAAATAATTTTAAGGCTAAAAAGCCGCCAAAAGGTGGAGGTTCATCTTCAGGCGGGGGAGTTATTATTAATAATGGTAGTAAAGTTGAGGCTAATGTTAAGTCTTTTGAAGGTAAAAAGTTAGGGCGAAAAAAACGTAAGAAAGTTAAAAAATATAAAAAACCACGTTCTAAGTTTAAATCTTCTCTAAAAAATAAATATAACAAACATAATAAAGATAATAGAGTATTTAGAGGGCGTAAAGGTAATAAAAAAGGTAAGGTTAAAAAGTTAAAGTTAGAAGACAACAATATAGTTGAAG
Organism: uncultured Clostridiaceae bacterium; assembly: GCA_946411985.1. Classification (GTDB taxonomy): domain Bacteria; phylum Bacillota; class Clostridia; order Oscillospirales; family Ruminococcaceae; genus RUG12519. Next base: position 2,223 of record CAMKFY010000024.1, on the reverse strand, counting down.
ATAACGGTATGGATTATGATGAAGATTTTTTAAAATATCCCCCTAAAGAAAAGCAGGAGGATTATTCTTATGTTGATGAGGAAAACTCTGAATCAGAATATACAGAAGAATTCAACGATAACAGCGGTGAACAAAAGCAGCAGCCAGTTAAAAATTTGGATAAAGAAGGCGCAAAACCTAAATTGAAAGGAAAGAATTCTAATAATAAAACACCTAATAAGAATAGTGCTGCAAATTTAAAGTTAGAACAAAAAACAAATTTAGATAAAGTAAATGAAAATATAAAAAGAACTATTAATAATGCTTTAGATGAAATAGATAGAAAAGATAAAAGGATATTTAAAAAAATAGATAGATTAGAAAACAAATTAAAACTAGATGCTAAGGAAAAATTTAATAAAGAGGAAAAGCCAAAAAATATTTTAGATGGTAGAAAAATTGAAAATAAAAGGGATAAAGAAAAAGCAGAACCTACAGATAAAGTTAAAAACAAAAATCTAAAATTAGACGCTGATGATAAATTAAAAAATGATACCAAAAAGAGAAAAGCTAAAAGAGCTAGAAAAGAAGCAAAGCCAAAAGAAAATAAACCAAAAAAATCAAAAGTAAAGTTTAAATTAAAGTATATTAAGCCTAAAGATCGTTTAAATAAAAGTATGGATGATATTTTAAGCCCTAAAGGCGTACGTGGTAAAAAATTGAATAAATTAAATAATAAAAATATTGAAAAATTAGATTTTAAAGAAGGAGATAATGTTGTTGTTGAAGAAAAGCAAGACAGATATAGCAGTGCAATTTTAGTTGTCCAAAAAAATGGTAATTCTGTAAAATGGGAGGTTAAAAATTGCCCTGATAGAAATAATAATAATTGCCATGAAGATTTAGATTTAAAAGAGTTAAGTGTTGTTAATGAGTTAAGTGATATTAACAAAGACAAAGATAATTTAAATAAAGAGCTAAGTGATATTAATAAAGACAAAGATAATTTAAATAAAGAGCTAAGTGATATTAATAAAGTTGAAGATAATTTAAATAAAGAGTTAAGTGATGTTAACAAAGACAAAGATAAACTGAAAAATGATAATGATGTTGATGTTATAAACAGTGATGCGAATAAAGAGAATGCTAAAGAAAATGAACTTTCAAATTTAGAGCTTAACAAAATAATAAATACCCTAAATACCGTTAAATTAGATGATTTGGAAAATGCGTTTGGAGAAGAATTTAAAAATGAAATGAAAGATAATAACAAAGCAGAAATATTGTTATTGTTAGAAAAGAAAAATACAAAATATGCGAGCATGGATGGAGCAGTAAAGCGTCGTTTAAAATTTGATGTAGATGAAGAATTATGTTGTAATAAACGTGATTATTACAGTTTTTGCGCGTTAGATGATGAAAAATTGTTGTTTGATGGGTTAAATGATCTCGATATTGGTTTTGACCTTGATGGAAATTTAGAATTTATAGATGAGCTTAATTTTTGTGGGAGTGCTATGGTTAAAGAAATTCCAGAAGAATTTGTTTTTGATATTGATGATGTTGCAGCTGATGAGCAAAATATTATAAAAGATGAAGACAATAATAAGGAAGAAGATAAAGAAAATATAGACATAAATAAAAACAAAAATGAAGATAATAATAAAAAGGAAGATAAAGAAGATAATAATATATTGAATGAAAAGGAAAATAACGAATTAAATGATAGTAATAAATCTGAAAATTTAAAAGATATAAGTAACAATAATGAGAATTTAGCTATAAATAAAAACAAAGATGAAGATGATATTAAAAAGGAAGATAAAGAAGATAATACATTGAATGAAGAGGAAAATAGCAAATTAAATGATAATAATAAATCTGAAAATTTAAAAGATATAAGTAACAATAATGAGAATTCAAATATAACTGAAAACAAAGATGAAGATGATATTAAAAAGGAAGATAAAGAAGATAATATATTGAATGAAAAGGAAAATAACGAATTAAATGATAGTAATAAATCTGAAAATTTAAAAAATATGAGTAACAATAATGAGAATTTAGATATAAATAAAAACAAAGATGAAGATAATAGTAAAGAAGATATAGAAAATAATAATATATTTATTGAATATGAAAATAACGAATTAAATGATAGTAATAAATCTGAAAATTTAGAAGATATAAGTAACAATAATGAGAATTTAGATATAAATAAAAACAAAGATGAAGATAATAGTA
>CAMKFY010000023.1 GCA_946411985.1 uncultured Clostridiaceae bacterium | reverse complement strand
TATCTGGCACTTTTTTGATGGTTGTGGTAGGTGTTCCATTGGCGCTAATGTTTTTTAGCATTCCGCTTAAGAATTTAATAAATTCTAAGAAAACGAGTGAAAAATTTACATTCTCATCTGCTTTTTTTGATATTATAGATATAGTTCTAAGTTATTTTGCAAACACGCTTTCATTTTTAAGAGTAGGTGGCTTGGCTCTTAGCCATGCAGCTTTAATGCTTGTGGTTATGAAGTTTGCTGGCATGATGGGGGCTGTTGGCGGCCTTGGTGGCGCTGTTGGCAAGCCGCTAATTATAATATTTGGGAATGTTTTTGTTGTGTTCTTAGAGGGCTTAATAGTGTCTATTCAGTCGCTGAGGCTTATATATTATGAAATTTTTAGCAGATTTTATAAGGCAAACGGAAAGCCTTTTACGCCGGCAAAAATAAGCTTTGAAAAATAAAAAAATATTATACAAAAAGGAGTTTAAACTATGAATATTTTAATTTTAACATTGCCATTGTTTGGCTTAGCCATCACGCTTTTGCCTATGGTTCCAGTGCTTACAAGTAGCAAAAAGCCAATATCTATAAAACAAAGGCTTACAATACATTTAATTATGTTTTTTGCAATGCTTATATTAACCACCATTATACTTTTTTCAACGGGTTTTGTAGCGCATGCGATGGAAATAGCTGGTAGGCTTAAGCCTTCTTCAGTTGCTAAAAGCGCAGTTGGAGATAGCGGCTTTAAGTTTTTAGGCGCTGCAGGCTCAACAGGGCTTGGGTGTATAGGGGGCGGCATTGCAGTTGGAGGAGCAGCTCCAGCAGCAATAGCATCATCTAGTGAAAACCCTGATAATTTTGGCAAATCTATGATATTTGTTGTTTTAGGTGAAGGTATTGCAATATATGGCCTTGTTGTATCTTTCTTAATACTTTTTGCAAATTAAAATTTAACTTTATTATATTGAAAAGTGGTTTTGGTTATGAAGTTTTTTTGCATTAGCGATAACATAGACACAAAAGTTGGTATGCGTTTAGCTGGCATAGAGGGCGTAGTTTTGCATGAAAAGCAAGAAGTGGAAAGCGCATTAAACGATATTGTTAAAAATAAAGAGGTTGTTGTTGTTTTAATAACCGAAAAATTAAGCGAGCTTTGCGCAGAAAAAATACACAAATTTAAGTTAAATAACAAAACTCCCCTTTTAGTAACAATACCAGACAGGCACAGCAACTTTAACATTAGTGAAACAATAAAGAGGTATATAGAAGAGTCTGTTGGTATGAAAATTTAGAATTTTTAATTTTTAATTAAAGTAAAATGTTTTGCAATAACAAATAAAATATAAAATGGAGAGTAGGCTTATGTCTTATAGCAAACAGAAGCTAGAAAATTTTAGAAGCTCCGTACTCGAAGATATAAAAATAAAAACAGAAAATATAAAACATGAAGTTTACAACTACGAAAAAAGGGAATTAGATAATGCTAAACAGCAAGCTTTAGATGAAATTTTCCCATATATGCAAAGAAAAATTAAAACTTTAAAAGAAAAATATAAACATAAGCTAACACAGAAAAAATTTGAAGCAAAAAAATATATTTTAACTTTCAGAAACGGTTTGGTAAAGAACATTATTAAATCTTGTGAAGAGAATGTTTTAAATTTTACTAAATCTGAAAAGTATAAAGAATATATGCTAAATAAAATAAAAGAAGTGTTATGTAGCCAAAATTGCATTGGCGTTGAAATTAAACTCAAAAGTGAAGACTTAGCTTTTAAAGAAGATATTTTAAAAATGGAAGGCATAAAAGAGGTCTCTGTAGATTTTTATAATACTTTAGGCGGTTTTAAATTAGTAGATAGTAAAAATAGAATAGAAATAGACGAAACTTTTGAAACACTTCTATATTACGAAGTTAAAAATTTTTATAGAAATTATGAACTAAAATTAGAAAATAATTTGAAATAAGGTGAATACGTTTGTTGGATAATAGAATTTTTTCCATAAATGGGCCTATTGTTAAAGTTAAAAACACTAAAGATTTTTCTATGATGGAAATGGTGCATGTTGGCAAAAATAAAATAATAGGCGAAGTTATATCTGTAGACGAAGAATATACAACAATACAGGTATATGAAACTACTACGGGTTTGAGCCCTGGTGAATTTGTATATGGGGCTGGTATGCCGCTTTTTGCTACATTAGGGCCTGGTATTATGTCTAACGTGTTTGATGGTATATTGCGCCCATTAAAAGATATGGAAAAAATTAGTGGCAGCTTTATAGGAATAGGCTCAAACATACCGTCACTAAATTTAAATAAGCTTTACAACGTTTCTGTGGAGGTGAGCGTAAATCAGCATATATCACCTGGAGAAATATATGCCACGTGTCAAGAAACAGAGTCTATAGTTCATAGATGTATGCTCTCCCCCGCCCTAGAAGGCGGCATTGTTAAGAAAGTGGCCTCAAACGGCAAATATAAAGTTACAGACACAATAATTGAAATTGAAGATAAAAATAAAAATTTAGTGGAAATAACGCTGTGCCAAAAATGGCCGGTTCGCAAAACGAGGCCGGTTAAAAAAAGGTGTAAAATTAGTAAACCACTAATAACTGGGCAAAGAATAATAGACACAATGTTTCCAATTGCAAAAGGCGGCACTGCTGCCATACCAGGTGGCTTTGGCACAGGGAAAACAATGACGCAACACGCAATAGCCAAATGGTGTGATGCAGACATTATAATATATATAGGGTGCGGTGAGCGCGGAAATGAAATAACTCAAGTTCTAGAAGAATTTTCAGAGCTTATAGACCCGCGCACTAAAAAACATTTAACAGACAGAACAGTTCTAATAGCAAACACTTCAAATATGCCAGTGGCAGCAAGAGAGGCCTCTATATATACGGGAATTACAATAGCAGAATATTATAGAGATATGGGTTATCACGTGGCAATAATGGCAGACTCTACTTCAAGGTGGGCAGAAGCTTTAAGGGAGCTGTCCGCACGATTGGAAGAAATGCCAGCTGAAGAAGGCTTCCCAGCCTATTTGCCGTCTAGGTTATCGCAATTTTACGAAAGAGCGGGGTATGTGCAAACTCTTTCGAATAAGGAAGGGTCTATAACAATAATTGGCGCTGTCTCACCTCAAGGTTCAGATTTTTCTGAGCCGGTAACGCAAAACACAAAAAGGTTTGTGCGCTGCTTTTGGGCTCTCGATAAAGCTTTAGCATATAAAAGGCACTATCCAGCAATAAACTGGATGGAGAGCTATAGCGAGTATGATGAAGATTTGAAAGAATTTTATAATGAAAATTTAGGCGAAGATTTTCTCAATATGAGGAACAGGTTTTCAAATATTCTAGCTAAAGAGAGAGACCTTTTAGAAATTGTTAAATTAATAGGCATAGACGTGCTGCCCGACGAAGAACAGCTAATAATAGAAATTGCAAAAATTATACGAATAGGGTTTTTACAGCAGAACGCGTTTCATAAATATGACTGCTACGTAACGCTAGAAAAACAAAAATGTATTATGAAAACCATACTATATCTTTTCGACAAAACATTAGATTTAATACGCAAAGAAGTGCCATTTACTATATTAAAAGATAACGGTATATTTTCAAAACTTTGCAAAATTAAATATGAAATAGATAACGAGAATTTAGAAAGATTTGATGAATATATAAAAGAAATAGACAAATTTTTTAAGGAACAAGCAGATAATATTTCGCTACATTAAAGATTGGAGGAAGATATATGTCGGTTATTCGGCATGTTGGTTTGAAAACTATAAACGGCCCTATTATAGTTTTAGATAATATAAAAAATGCCTCGTTTGATGAGCTTGTTAAAATACATGTAGAAAACGGCACTACAAGGCAAGGCAAAATAGTTCAAATAGATGGCGAACGTGTTGTGGTTCAGGTGTTTGAAGGCACGCAAAATCTTTCACTAGAAAACACAAAAATACATTTCACGGGCAAGCCACTAGAAATCCCTCTATCTACAGAAATGTTGGGACGAGTGTTTAACGGGTCTGGCAAGGCCATAGACGGGCTTGAAGATATATTTGCAGACACATATAGAGATATAAACGGTTCTGCCATAAACCCTATTTCTAGAAGCTACCCAAGAAATTTTATACAAACTGGTATATCTTCTATAGATTCTCTTACTACGTTAATAAGAGGTCAGAAACTTCCAATATTTTCAGAAGCTGGTTTGCCACACAATAAGCTAGCTGTTCAAATTGTAAAGCATGCACAAATTTCTGGCAATGCTGGTGGAGACAACAATTTTTGTATAGTTTTTGCTGCAATGGGCGTTAAAAATGACGTTGCCGACTACTTTAAAACAAAATTTGAAGAAAGTGGCGCGCTAAATCGCGTTGTTATGTTTTTAAACCTTTCAAACGATCCAATAATTGAAAGAATACTAACTCCACGATGCGCACTAACCGCCGCCGAATATTTGGCATTTGAAAAAGGCATGCACGTGCTTGTTATACTTACAGATATGACGTCTTACGCTGAAGCTGTGCGTGAGTTTTCTTCCTCTAAAGGAGAAATACCAGGCAGAAAAGGTTACCCAGGCTATTTATATTCAGATTTGGCGCAAATATATGAACGCGCTGGTATAGTTAAATATTCTAAAGGCTCCGTAACGCAAATTCCCATACTTACAATGCCAAACGGTGATATAACAAACCCAGTGCCAGACCTCACAGGCTATATAACTGAAGGGCAGATAGTGTTGTCTAAAGAGTTAAACAAGAACGGAATATATCCGCCAGTTGCTATTTTGCCGTCTTTATCAAGACTTATGAAAGACGGCATAGGGCAAGGTTTTACAAGACATGATCATAAAGATTTAGCAAGCCAACTTTTTGCGTCATATGCTAAGGTTCACGAAATAAGGGCTTTGGCTTCTGTTATAGGCGAGGAAGAGCTATCTAAAACAGATAAAGCATATATTAATTTTGGCAAACTTTTTGAGTTAAAATTTTTAAACCAAAAAGATTACGAAAATAGGTCTATAGAGCAAACACTAAACTTGGGTTGGAGCCTTTTAGCATTGTTGCCAAAAGAAGAACTAGATAGAATAGATGCAAAGCTTATAGAAGATTTTTATGGCAAGGTTAAGGTTATCTAGGGGTTATTGCCAGCTAAAGTTTTACAAAATATTGTTATATTTTGTAAAACTTTAGCCAACGTGAAATAAAAAATTTTGTAAGGGGAATTTCATATGGATCCTTCGCTATCTCCAACTAAAGGAAATCTTATAAATTTAAAAAAGTCTTTGAGCCTCGCTATGTTGGGCTACGATTTAATGGACAGAAAAAGAAACATACTGCTAAGGGAAATGATGCCGCTTGTGGAAGTGTCTAAAACAATAAGGCAGGAGATAAAAAACACATTTAATAAAGCATATGAATCTTTAAAAGCTGCAAACATAACATTGGGTTTGTGCGATTTTGTAGCTAACAGCGTTGAAGTGGAAACTGGCGTGCATGTTAAATATAAAAGCATAATGGGCCTTTCAATACCCAAAGTAACGCTTAAAACTTCTATTAAAGGCAAAGATTATGGTGTATTAAAAACAAATTCTAAGCTAGATATTGCATATATATGTTTTAATAAAGTTAAGGAAGTAGCAGTAATATTAGCTGAAATAGAGAATAGTTTATATCTTTTAGCCAAAGAAATTAAAAAAACCAAAACGCGTGCAAATGCTCTTAAAAATATAGTTATACCTAAAATAAGCGAGAATATAAAATATATAGAGAATGCGCTAGAAGAGAAAGAACGTGAAGAGTTTGGCAGGTTAAAAACTATAAAAAACACTAAAGCTTAATAAAATTATAAATACATACCATTTATAGTATGTATTTTTTTTATGTATTTAATTAAGAAACAAATAAACACGCTACAATTTACAGAATAATAACTAAGTTAAACATTAATACTATCTATGCAGATTGCACGGCATAGTTAAATAGTTATCTCTTTTATAATAACCTTTCTCTTTTTTAGGGCATGAAGGGTTTGCCAAAAGCCCGCTATCGGCGCAATAAACTTGCTCTTTAGCTGCCACAAACGGGAAATCGTGCGCTACTTTATCTTTCTCTAAAAGTTTACTCATAATATCACCCCAAAGCTTAGACACGTTAACAGCATTTTTAGCTATAGGCCTACCATTTGTGCTGCCAAACCAAATGCCTGCCACATAATTTGGAGTGCAACCTATAAAAAGTCTATTCTTGCCGTCATTACTAGTGCCTGTTTTACCGCACACAGGTATAGATTTTGCGTCTAAATTAGCTGATACGCCCGTGCCACCATTTAAAACAACATTTCTTAAAAGCCTATTCATAACTCCACAGGTGTCTGGCGAAATGGCACGTATATTTACTCTGCGAAAATTGAATATATCTTCTCCAGACATATTCAAAACCTTATCTAGCGTTGTAAGTGGCGTAAACCTCCCGCCATTAGCAAATATTTGGAAAGCATTAACAAGCTCACTCAATATAACCCCTTTAGTTAACGAGCCCATAGCCATAGCACTAGTTTCAAACGTGCCATTATGCGCAGATTTGGGGCTAACTATTGTAGATATTCTGAGTGTGTTTTTCAAAAAATCACAAATATTAGCAATGCCTTCAACGCCTACATCGTGTAATAACTTAGTTGGCACAGTATTTAAAGATTTTTCTATGGCATATTTAACAGTTACCATGCCGTCTGAATGTTTGTTATCATTATTTTCAGGCCACGGCTTGCCCTGCACCATTTTAAACGGCGAATCTTTAAATATTGAAGAATATGTTATACGATTTTTCTCTATAAAATCCGCATAAATAAACGGTTTTAGTGTAGAGCCGGGGCCTATTAAAGATTCTGAGCTCGTAGCATAGTTAAGCGTTGCCCTGTCACCTAACGGCTTTTTGCCAAGCCCGCCAACACAAGCTATCATATCACCATGCAAATTTAAAATTACAAATGCCGACCGCATATTCTTAAATTTTAAATTTTCGTATATCTTCTCAAGCTTCTGCTGCATTTCGTTATCTATAGTGGTGTATACCCTAAACCCATTACTTTTAATTTGCCTGTTCGCTGCACTCCAACTTTTTATATTTTTCAATTTCATATACTCAGACGCAAGTTGATTTAAAGCAGCGTCTACAAAATAACTCTGATAGTTACTTTTAATATGTGATATATCACCGCGATTTACAACAATAGGAGAACGCTTTGCAGCTTCAAACTGCTGCTTTGTTATAGAGCCCATATCATACATACACCTTAACGTGTAATTTCTGCGGTCTAATATTTTTGTTGGATTTTTTATCATATCATATTTTTTAGGGTTTTGCACTAATGATGCAAGGCATGCGCCTTCTGCTATGCTAATATCTTTTATATCTTTATTAAAATATAAACGTGCCGCAGTTTTAACTCCAGCAAAATTACCATTATCACCGCCAACATGAATAATGTTTAAATAAGCTTGCAATATTTGGTCTTTGCTATATTTTCGTTCCAACATGAAAGCTTTAAATATCTCTTTAATTTTCCTGCTTATTGTAACAGCTCTATCACCTGTTACATTTTTTAATAGCTGCTGGGTTATTGTAGAACCGCCTTGCTTCCTGCTCCAAAAATGTAAAAACATATTTAAAAAAGCGCCAAAAGTGCGCCAAAAATCTACGCCATCATGCTCATAAAATTTCCTATCTTCTAAAGCTATAAACGCATTTTTAACATGGTTTGGCACCTCTGTTATATTCGCCCAAATTCTGCGCACACCAGAGCCTATAACAGATAGCCGTTCATCTTTACCTTCCCTGTTTTTACCATACACAACAGTAAACTCGTTGCCTTCTATATTCTCTCGTTCTAAGCTTATATCACACTCAGTTTCACGCGCTTTCATAACATAAACAGTAAGCGCAGTTACAACTACGCTAAGTGCAATTATAGATAGAAGGGTAAGGCATACAAAAATTTTACCTATAAGTTTTAAAATTTTTGGAATTTTTTTATAGCTTTTAATATTTTTAATATCTTTTCTATCACGTTTTCTATATGAATTTCTATATATATCTAGGTTATCTTTTTTCATAGATTTTAAAAACCTCCGGACAATTAGATATAATATAAACAATAAATTTAATTTAAAAATATAATATATATTGGCATTATAACATAAAATTAAAATTTAAATAAAAAAGCGCCTAAAAATATTTAGACGCAATTTTTAACAATTTAAATTTCATACTAAAAGCTTAAAACTACACCCCAATAATGCCAACAAGCACGCAATTTAAAGCTAACATAAAACAACGTCCCCCTCTTTTGCCGTAACGCTTACCTTTTCCAACGCACTATTTTGCAACATCAAATCTACTATAGAATCTTCCACCTTAATTCGTATCTGGCGCTCAATATCGCGAGCTCCATACTTGCCGTGTATTAAAGGCGCCACTATACAATCTATAAGCTTATCGTCATAAACAAAATCTATGCCCTTTTTAGCTAATAAAGAATTCCTCAGCTCTTCTAATCGTAAACGCGTTATTTCTTTTAAGTTGTCTATAGTAAGCCTATTAAACACTACTATTTCTCCAACACGAGCTACAAATTCTGGCCTTAAAAACCTTTCTAACGCTTTTTTCGCCTTTTGCGCTTCCAATTCATTAGATGTTTTATTAAAACCCATAACCCCAGAGCTATCTCCGCTGCCTGCATTGGAGGTCATTATTATTATTGTGTTTTTAAAATTCACTACTCTGCCATGTGAATCGGTTACTTTGCCTTCATCTAATATTTGCAATAAAATATTCATAACGTCTGGGTGCGCTTTTTCAATTTCATCAAAAAGAACTATAGAATACGGCCGCCTGCGCACCTTTTCCGTTAGCTGGCCAGCATCATCATAGCCAACATAGCCAGGAGGCGAACCAGTAAGCCTAGATACAGCATGCTTTTCCATATATTCAGACATATCTACGCGAATTAAATTATCTACACCATCAAATAAAACATCGGAAAGCACCTTAACAAGCTCAGTTTTCCCCACCCCAGTGGAGCCCACAAATATAAATGACGTTGGGCGATCTTTTGTGTTAATGCCTACCCTGTGCCTTTTCACCGCCTTTGTAACCAACGCTATTGCCGCACTCTGCCCAATAATACTGCTATTTAAATGCGTTTCTAAGCTCGCAAGCTTTTCCATTTCATCTTTTTGTATTTTAGACGCCGGTATGCCTGTGTTTAGTTCAACTACTCTACACAAATCTTGAAATTCTACATACACTTTAGAAATTTTCTCTTCGCAATCAAGCATTTCCTTATCAATTTTGTCTGTTTCCTCTTTCAACTTTGCTATTTCTTCATATTTTTTAACCTTATCCTGTGCATCGCAATCCGACTCTTCAAACTTTGCTACCTCTTCTTCCAAATTCTTCTCTTTTTGTAGTAGGTCTTTTCGTTTATCTATTAATTTTTCATATTTACCTATTTCTTCGCTTCTAAGTGCTCTACAAACACAAGATTCGTCTAAAAGGTCTATTGCTTTATCTGGTAAGAATCTGTCGGTTATATATTTCTCAGAAAAATTAACAGCGTCGCACACTATTTTATCCGTTATTTTAACTCTATGATATTCTTCATAATATGATTTAATCCCTTTTAATATTGTTATGCTATCTTCAATATTTGGCTCGTTAACAGACACAGGCTGAAACCTACGCTCTAATGCGGAATCATTTTCTATATATTTCCTATATTCGTCAAATGTGGTAGCCCCAATTAGCTGTATTTCACCACGCGACAAGGCAGGTTTTAATATGTTAGCGGCACTCATAGAACCTTCAGAGTCACCAGTGCCTATTAAAGTGTGCACTTCGTCTATGAAAGGTATTATATTACCAGCTTTTTTTATTTCAGCTATTAGGCCTTTAACCCTGCTTTCAAACTGACCCCTAAATTGCGTACCAGCTATTAATGCAGTCATATCTATTAAATATATCTCTTTATCTAAAAGCCTATAGGGAACCTGTTTGCTTGCTATTCTTTGTGCTATGCCCTCTGCTATGGCAGTTTTCCCAACACCAGGCTCGCCAATAAGGCACGGATTATTTTTTGTGCGCCTAGAAAGTATCTGAACAACCCTATAAATTTCTTTCTCTCTGCCAATAACCCTATCTAGTTTGTTCTGTCTGGCTTTTTGTGTTAAATTCAAACCAAAACTTTCCACATATCTATATTTAGACCTATCCTTCTTAGCGCCATCTTTGCCTACGCCAGAATCTTCTCTTGAGAACCTATCTCTATTTTTAAAACCACTAGCAAAATCGGGCATAAAAGGGTTCATAAATCCACCTCCAGCAGGCTCCAATCCGTCTCCGCCAAACATGCCCATAAGCTGGTTCCCCATATTTTCCAAGTCTCCCATTCCTGTTTTACTCGCTATTTCATCTATTCGCGGTATTTTAAGCTCTTTGGCGCAGGCAAGGCAAAGCCCCTCCGTGGTGGGCTTACCGTTTACTTCCCTACTAACAAAAATAACTGCTAATCTTTTTTTACATCTGCTGCAGCGCATACATAATCTCCTTTATTTATTAATAATTATTAAATAAAATCCTTCACAAGTAAAATACACAAAACAATTATCCTACATTGTAAAAAATTTTGCAAGAGTATTATGTAAACAAATTACAAATTATTTATAAAACATTATTACTTATTATAGTCAAAAATGCCGTGAAATATGTATTTATTTAACATTAAATAAAATATAATTATTTTGTGAAATTTATTATTTTGTAAAATAAAAAAAATAAATATGTAGAATTTATAACCTTACTATTTAATAATTTCCAACTATCTTGCGTTAAGGTTATTAAAATAAAACAAATAACCGCAAAAAAAATTAAAAACAAAAATGCCTTAAGCACACCGCAAACCCCGCCCAAAATGCCATCTAACGCTCCAAGCACTGGCATATTCTTTATAGCTCTTGCAAGCTTAAAAATATAACTTTTAAAAGCACGAAAAAAAGCAGATATTGTAAAAAATAGTAAAACAAAAACAACTCTGGTTGTAAATAATTTCGCAAGGCTGCCACCAAAAGAATTTTCTATAAAAGAATTCAAAGCAACACCAATTGGGGTGTTACACGAAGTTTGGCTTATGCTGTCTTCAATAATAGAAAAAACACTGCTCTTAAACACATTTTTAAGCAAAGATTTGCCCATTAAATGAGATATTACAAAGCCTACAACATAACTAATAATAGACACTAGACTTCTAAAAAAACCATTTTTATAACAGCAAAAAACGTTATGCGCTAAAACTAATATAACTAAAATGTCATACATATAAGGTGCTACAAATTCTATAAACTTTCACCTCTTTAAAACAGTAAACACCTGTTTATTTTATTCATTGAAACGTAATACAAATATGGTTTTATATATATAAAGTCATCTACAACGCATTTGTTATAAATATTACCCAACACTCTTAAATTTAAACCCATATGAAACACAAAGCTATCGGTTAACGCAATAACATCTCTACCATAACACTTTATCTTCCTTATCTTCTCGCCAAAATCTCCTTTTTCGTTAATTTTATTGCCAAATTTATCGTAAGAAACTAGCAAACCATCACTATTATCAGATTTTCCAGAAAAGTAAGCTAAAAAGTAGCCGTTATCTGTTATTACATAATTTTCTAAATTTTTAGAATATTCCACTTCGTTTAAAATGCTACCGTTAACATCTAAAAACAAAACCTTAACATCGCAAACCAATATTGTTACGCCGCCAACTTTTTTTATTGAAAAGGGCATACACTTTAAAATATCTTTTTTTAGTAGCTCTTCATTGCTGTAAAAATTTAATTCATACAGAGAAGTTTTCATTCTACCACACTCCACGCTAGCAGTGGTTAAAACGCAACCATCACCATTCTCATTAAAATCAAAATCTACTATTAAGCTTTCTGGGCAACTCCACCTAAAAATTTGCTCCCTTTTCCTATTAAAAGCCAAAAACTCGCAATACCCATTCTCGCTTTCTGTTACAAATGCAAAGCTACCACGTTTATTAATTTTACCAAATAAAATATTTTTTTTTAAAACGCCTGTGAATAAACTGCCCTTTTTATTTTGTATGCTAAATTTTTTGGAATCTTTTTCATACCACAAAACGCGGCCTCCACAACTACTAATTTGCGTTTTAACAGCAAAGCTATCTGTGTCTTTAAACTTATCACCAACTTTAGAATAAAAATTTAGTTGACAATTGGTAAGCACACAAAACCCAGAATCTGTTTTTTCAAAATCTAAAACTGTATCACCAGAAAACAAAATAGGGAAATTATAACTTTTATCACCAATAACTATTCTCTCTAAAGAAAGTTTCCATATTATAAACATAACTGCAAAAAAAAACAAAAATAAAAGAAAAATTTTAAAATACTTCTCCTTTATCTTTCTTTTCCTAATTCTTCGCTGTAAATTTACATCTAAAATCTTTCTCATAAAAATAAATTATACATCCTTTATTTTATGTTACCTATAAAACCACTTTCTATTTTAACAGATAAAATATTATTTTAATAGCTAAAAAACTACACATTATTTAATATTATTAATTCTTAATACGCTATAAATTCAACATAAAACAAAAAATTTTAATAACTACCCTTTATCTTTCTTTTCCTAATTCTTCGCTGCAAATTTACATCTAAAATCTTTCTCATAAAAATAAATTATACATCCTTTATTTTAT
>CAMKFY010000022.1 GCA_946411985.1 uncultured Clostridiaceae bacterium | reverse complement strand
TAATGAGAATTTAGATATAAATAAAAACAAAGATGAAGATAATAATAAAAAGGAAGATAAAGAAGATAATACATTGAATGAAGAGGAAAATAGCAAATGGAATGATAGTAATCAATATGAAAATTTAGAAGATATTAACATAAATGAAAATGAGTATAAAGATAATATATATATATATAAAAATGAATATAAAGATAATAATAAAGAAGAAGATATAGAAAATGAGGCAACTAGGTGTGACGACGATAATTTAAAATTTGTTTATGTTGATATATTGAAATGACAATTCTGATTGTACTGAGGAGAATTTTGTCGCGTAAAGTGATATATTATAAATAAGAATAAATTGTTGGTATTAATTGTAGGTTATAATTTTCATATATTATTTTATATATAATTTATTATTTATAGTGGTTAGTGTGAACTTTTTATTTTTTATTATTGTTTTATTTAATATTTTTTCCGATATTAAATCTTCCACATTTTTTGTTATCACGTTTTTAATTGTGCGTGCTCCTTTTGTGTTACTTTTGTTTAGATTAAATATAAATTCTACTACTTCACTTGTGTAGCAAAAGTTATAGTTTAGTTTTTCTAGGCGTAGTTTTAGTTCGTTTAGTTGCTTTTTAATTATATTTTTTATCGTATTTTTGGACAGAGTTTTAAACAGTATTATTTCGTCTATTCTGCCCAAAAATTCTGGTTTAAATGTTTTTTTAAGCTCTGTTTCTATTAATTCTTTAGAGTTTTTACTATTTGGGGAGTTAGAATTAAATCCTATATTTTTATATTTATGCATATTCGAAGAGCTTAAGTTTGAAGTAAGTATTATTATACAATTTTTAAAGTTTATTTTTTTAGAATGTGAGTCTGTTAGGCTGCCTTCGTCCATTATTTGAAGTAGCAGATTAAAAATATCTGGGTGTGCTTTTTCTATTTCGTCAAACACAACAACTAAGTATGGCATTCTTTTAATTTTATTTGTTATTGGGTTTGGTTTGTTGTGGCCTACGTAGCCAGGCGGCGCACCTATTAATTTAGATATACTGTTTGACTCCATATATTCAGACATATCTAGTTTTAGCATATTTTTTTCGGCTCCGTAGAATGTTTTGGCAAGTGTTACGCATAGCGCAGTTTTTCCAACGCCTGTTGGCCCAACAAAAAGAAAATTGCCTATTGGCCTATTTTCACAAGATACACCTGTTGTGTTTCTTTTTATTGCGTTGACCAAAGAAGAAACAGCAGCTTCTTGGCCGAATATTTGTTTATTTATCTCATCTTCTAGCATGTTTAGGCGTTCTATATTGTTTTTGTTTAGCTGTTTTATTGGTATATTTGTCCAGCAAGATACTATTTCGCATATGTCTTTAGATGTGAGCTTATATATTTTAGATGCTGGTTTTTTAAGGCATATGTTATAGCTTTTGTATATTGTGTTATAGTTTTCACCTATCAATAATAATTTTTTGCGAGATGCAGCTTCGTCTATTAAATCTATAGCTTTATCGGGTAGATATCTATCTGGTATATATCTACTGGAAAGCTCTATAGCTGTTTTTATGGCGTTATTAGATATTTTTATGTTATGAAAAGATTCGTATTTTTTCTTTATGCCTTGTAATATTTTAATAGATTCTAATTTATTAGGCTCGTTAACTAATACTGGTTGAAACCTCCGTTCTAATGCGGGGTCTTTTTCTATATGTTTGCTATATTCTTCTATTGTGGTAGACCCTATTAGTTGTATATCGCCTCGTGTTATTTTGGGTTTTAATATATTAGCTGCGTCTATGGCGCCTTCTGCTGCTCCTGTGCCTACAATGTTGTGTATTTCATCTATAAAAAGTATAACTCCATTATCTTTGCCTGCTTGCTGTAACACATTTTTTAGGCGTTCTTCGAAGTCGCCTCTATATTTTGTGCCTGATAGCATAGCTGTTATATCTATTGATATTATTCGTTTATTTCTTAGCGTTGGAGGCACCATATTTTTAGATATTTTTTCCGCTAGCCCTTCCACCACAACAGTTTTGCCTACTCCAGCTTCTCCAATTAGGCATGGGTTGTTTTTCTTTCTGCGTGATAGAATTTGTATAATACGTTGCAATTCCAATTTTCTGCCTATTAGTGGGTCTAACTTGTTTTCTTTTGCAAGGCTTGTTAAATCTTTGCCGAATTTTGTTAAATAGCTATTTTCTTTTTTGGTTTTATATATAGGGTCTAGCCAGTTGAAATTGTAAGATAGGCATTTAATATATATATTTTCTACAGCTATTTTTTTTTCTTGTAGTATTAATATTCCTATGTTTTCTTCTTCTTGTAAAAATTCTGTTAGAATATGTTGGCTGCCAGCTTTTAGTAGGCCGTTAGATATTGCTTTTTTTTTGGCGCTGTCTAAAATTTTTTGCACTAGTGGTGTAAAGTTTTCTTTGCTTAGTTTTTTTGTTTTAGGTTTACATATTTTTATAATTTTGGCTTCTATTTCATCACAAGTTATACACCTATTTAAAATTAGAGCAGATATACTATCTTTAACGCCAACAAGCCCATATAAAAGGTGCGCAGTGGTTACATTGTGGTAACCTAATTTTTCTGCCTCAAAAATAGCCAAATTTAAAACTTCACATGCTATTTTGGTGAAGCCGGCAATTTCGTGCATTGCATGTTCCTCCAGGTAAATATTATAGGTTTGCTGTAAAAGCAACAAAAGCCAACGAAAAAATATCCGTTAGCTTTTTTATATCACATTATATTTTCAACTTTATTTTGCGGAACTTTCACCTGACGTTGAGTCTGCTAAAGAATTGCCTAACTTTTCGGTAGCTTCGTCTAACTGTTTATCTACGCTCTGCTTTATTTTGCTCATGTCTTCGTTTAATTGCTTCTTGAGCTCGCTCATTTTCTCTTGATTTTGGAGTTCTTTTTCTCTTTCGTCTAGCTTTTCTTCCTTTTCTGCTAATTCAGTCATTTGGTCATTAACCTTTGTTTGAGCGTCTTCTATTGTTTTAACCTGCTCTTGCATTTCCGATTTTGTGTTGTTTAACTTATCTTGCATATCTTTTACTAAGTCATCCGTGCCTTTAGCTAAGTCTTCTATTGCGCCGCTTGCCTGGCTTGTTATTTTATCTATGTCTTCCTTTTTACTCTGTAATGCGTCGCTTGCCGCATCTTTGGCAGTGTCAATAAGGTTATCAAGAACACCACTAGAGCCAGAATCACCAGTAGAAGAGCTGTCAGTGGCACTAACAGAAGAAAAAGTTAATATAGATAATGCTAATGGTATAAACACTAATTTCTTACTAATTAATTTCATTTTTAATATATCTCCTTTTTGTAAATATTTTACTAATGAGTTAATTTAAGAAATTAAAGTTATTCCTTAAATTAAAACATTTAATTAGTCTAAGATGTGTAAAAACGGCAATTTTGAAACACAAAATCCATTCCAAAAACACCGCGCATTTATATATTGCCCGTTTTTTGAAGATATATTAAACTACTATTAATGTAATTTGTGGCAAACCTATAAACAACTTAAATGACCACATAAAATTAATTTTAAAATATTAAATAATCATACATTGGTTGCGGAGGACGGATTTGAACCATCGACCTTCGGGTTATGAGCCCGACGAGCTACCAGACTGCTCCACTCCGCGATATCTAAAATTACAACATAAAATCTACGTTTTCATTATAGCATATAATTTTTATAATTGCAACATATTTTACTATATATTTTTTATTTTTTCGTTTCAAATTGTTTATTTAAACTACTCAAAATTATATTAACAAAACCGTAAAATTATGTATAAAAATAGGTGAAATAAATTTATGTTTAAAGAAATTATACTTTCACCTATAATTTAAAATGCTATTTAAAATCTATATATTCTTGTGGGTTTACCCAAACCCATTCATTTTCTTGCTCCTGTTTTTTTAGCCCAAAGTGCAGATGATTTTTTAAATCGCATTCTATTTTGTTTGTGTCACCCAATGTGCCTATAACGTCTCCAGCTTTTACAGTTTGGTTTTCTTTCACATTTAACGCATTGCTTAGTCCTTTATATATGCTTTTAAATTTTCCGTCACTATGGGTTATTGTAATGCAGTTTCCCCATGTGTCTTTATCATCTACTATAGCTGTTACTGTGCCGTCTGCTATAGCTTTTACTGGTGTGTTTTTTAAAGCTTCAACATCTATTCCGTCATGTGTTCTCCAATCGTTTAAACATCCCCAATGAACTAATTCACCTTTAGAAAACGGCCTTAATATTTCACCTTTAATTGGCGTTAAAAATTTTGTGTTAAGCTTTTTAGTATCTTTTAAAACATCTTTTTTTATTGCTTGGGTTGGCTTAATAATTTCGCTATCACTGTCTTCTTTGTCTTTTTTAGATTGTTTTTTCTTGCTCTCCTTTTTTTCGCTGTCTTTATCTTTCTCTAATTTGGTTTCTTTTGCAATTGTAGGTTTGCTTTCGGGTTTAGCTAAATCTGTTGAGCTTTTTGAAGAAGATGAATCAGAATTTAAGCTAGAAGAATATGAGCTAGAGCTACTAGAACTAGAAGAACCATATGAGCTAAAGTTAGAAGAAGATGAACTGGAAGAGCTATATATTTGCTTATCAAAAGATGGTTCTTTTTTTAGGTCTGTTTTTTCTGCTTGGGTGGGTATACTTTTGTTTCGCTTTTTAGAATAGCTCATATTTCTGCCTATAGCTATGAATGTTGTTATTAAAGCAAACACCAGTCCGCACGCTATGGCAAGGTAGAACCATTTTTTAGAGAATGTGTTGTTGTTAAAGTTTTTATTTTTCATTTTAACTCCCTCCTGCGCTTGTTAAACGCATAAATCTTTTGTTGTTATACCGGTATTATGAGGAAAATAGTGAAATTTTATTCAAATGTGTGTTTTAATTTTTCAGTTTATTTTTAAAAAGGGAGTTAAATGTAAATATTTAACATTTGGTTAAAATTGTTGTGCAGAATTTAAATATTCTAACTATAGAAATTATAATAATTAAATTAGCTTAAACCGTATAGTTAATTTTTATATTTAAACAGCCTATTAAAATATGTTTTATTTATGTTATAATTATGTTATTTAAATTTTAAGTTTGGAAGGTGGTTGTATGAATAAAAAGCGTGTGTTAGTGGCTATGAGTGGTGGTGTAGATTCTAGTGTGGCGGCTTTAAAATTAAAAAATATGGGCTACTATTGCGTTGGAGCTACTATAATAATGAGTAAGCCGGATGGGGTTCATTCTTTAAAACATGTTGAAGATGCTGCTATGGTTTGCAAAAGAATAGGAATAGAGCATAAGGTGTTTGATTTTACAGCTGAGTTTAAAAGGGAAGTGGTTGAAAAGTTTGTGCATTCCTATGAAATAGGGCAAACTCCAAACCCTTGCGTTGATTGCAATAAGAAGATTAAATTTGGCAGGCTTTTAAATGTGGCGCTCTCTTTAGAATTTGATTATATTGCCACAGGGCATTATTGCAAGGTGCAATATTGTAATTTAAAAAAGAGATGGCTTTTAAAAAAATCTAAAAATAATATTAAAGATCAAAGTTATTTTCTATATTTTCTTAGCCAGTATCAGTTAAGCCATGTATTATTTCCACTTGAAGATATGGATAAGAGCGAAGTTAGAAGGTTGGCACTGGAAAACGAAATTTGTGTGGCCAACAAAAAAGAAAGCCAAGATATATGTTTTGTTGGCGCAGGCAAATATGGTGATTTTGTTAAAAATTATGGAGCCAGTTATTCTCCAGGAAATTTTGTGGATTCTTTAGGCAATATTTTAGGAATACATAAAGGGCTTATATATTACACAGTGGGGCAAAGGAAGGGAATTGGAATTTCTTTTCCTCAGCCTATGTTTGTGAAAGAAATAAACCATTCAAAAAATGAAATAGTTATGGCAAAACAAGAAGATATATATGAAAAAACTCTAAAAGCCACAGATATAAACCTAATATCTGTGGATAACATAACTGGCGCTATGTTAGCAGAGGCTAAAGTGCGATATAAAAGCCCATCTGCAAAAGCATATGTTTGGCAGGAAGGCCGTAATAGTTTAAAATTAGAGTTTGATGTTGCGCAAAAAGCTATAGCAAAAGGGCAAGCGGTGGTTATATATAGTGGTGATATTGTTGTTGGGGGAGGCACAATATGCTAAATATTGAAGATATGTTTGAACGGCAGAAAATTTTAATAGGTAGCGTTGCTTTTGAAAGGCTAAAAAAAGCTAATGTTTTAGTGGTTGGGCTAGGTGGGGTTGGCAGCTATGCTGTGGAAGCCATTTGCAGAAGTGGAGTTTTAAATATAAGTTTAGTAGATGGAGACAGGGTTGATATATCAAACATTAATAGGCAACTTTGCGCAACAACAAAGGAGTTGGGCAGGTTTAAGGCAGATGTTTTAAAAGAAAGAATATTAAGCATAAACCCTTATGCTAATGTGCGGGCGTATAATATTTTTTACGGAGAAAATACTGCGCAAACTATTAATTTAAAAGAGTATAGTTATATTTTAGACGCCGTAGACGATGTAAACGCTAAGCTACTTCTTGCTGTGGAAGCTGCAAAACAAGGAGTAAATATTATAAGCTCTATGGGAGCAGGAAACAGAACAAACCCAATGGCATTTGAAGTTATAGATATATTTAAAACTTCAAATTGCCCGCTTGCCAGAATAATGCGAAAAAAGCTTAAAGAAAACGGTGTGAAAAGCTTAAATGTTGTGTGGTCTAGAGAGTTGCCTAGAAAGTTAAACGTAAAAACAATAGGCAGCATATCTTTCGTGCCGCCTGTTGCTGGGCTTATAATGGCTTCCAAAGTGTTAAAAGACATTGCCAATTTAATATAACAATAAAAAATGGTCGGGGTGACAGGACTCGAACCTGCGGCCTCCTGGTCCCAAACCAGGCGCTCTAGCCAAACTGAGCTACACCCCGACGTTAAAATAACAACCAAGAGCTATTATATATTAACTAATCTTGGTTGTCAACTGTTAAAGTGAAAATATTATTCTAAAATGTTGCTTCTAAATGTTATTTTCGTTTCTGTTCCTCTTTCGTTAACCCGTTTAAACACTTCCATAACGCAAAGGTCTTCATATTCATTTAATTCTTTTATTCGGCCTAGCATTCCTGGGTGTGGGTTTACATCTTCAAATGTTGCTATTTCAATTTTATATCTTTTTTTATTTTCTTTTCTAATTATGTAGTCTGCGCCAGATTTTTTTAATATTGCCCATTGCTTTGGAACATTGCAATATTTAACTCTTTTTATGCCACAGTTTGTTGTATAGTAGTTTTCGTCGTTTAGAGTTTTAAACTGTGCGGTATCAGTTTCGTCTATTAGTTTTACATAAGCTTGTGAAATTAAATTAGACCTGTCATCTATGCTTTTAAGGCGTGTATATTTTATGCCCTTAACATTAGAATTTTTGTCTGCTTTATAGTTTCCAAAGCATAAATTATTATTTTTTGGAGCATATGGAAATGTTATTTCTTTGTTACTATTTATAAACACGTCTTTATTACAAACTTTTTCGTAGAACAGGTGTATAACATCCCATATTGTCATGCCCATATCTATAATAAATTCGTCTAACTGCACATCGCTAATTTTATTGCTAGTTACTATGTTTTTTATTTTATATTCACTGCAGTATTTTCTTAACATTTTTTCTAGTGTGAAATTCTTATATGTTTTTGGAGCAACATTATTTTCAAATAGTTCGCAAAGCCTATTTTTAACCTTCATTGTGTATATAAGCCCTTTTCTATATGCCTGGGTGGCTATTGAGTCTACAAAACATTCTATATTTTGTTTATTTTCTGTTGATATTATAACTTTGCAGAGTTCTCTTGGTATTTCTTTTAAAAATCCAAATGTGAAGGTTTCTTCTACTCCAAATTTGCCTATGTAGTGGTTATACCATAAAATTTTAGGGATTTTAATTATATCGTTTTTGTAGTTCATGCCCTTTAATTCAATTTTCATTTGGCACCTCTATAAAACTAAAATATATTTCGTTTTTTGGTTTTTTTTCTAAAGAAATAAGAGCTGCTTTAAACTTTGGGTCTTCATCTTTTTCTCCAAATTTTAGTATGTCTTGTTTCCCTTTTGTTATAATATCTGCTAACCTTTTAAACTGATTTGCGTCCACCACGGCGGACCCGTTTACCTTTTTTAAAATGTTGCCTAAATCGTTATAATGTGCTCCAGATATTGGTGAGTAGTATACGTTAATGTTTCTTGCGTAGTTTAGAGCGAGGTCTGGGTTTGCTAATATTTTTTCCTGGCCAAATAATATTAGAGTTTTGTTATCTTTTATTAATTTGAATTTTACTTCGCATTGTATAATGTATGCGTTTATTTTTTTGTTGAATTTTAAGTTTTTAACTTGCATATTTTTTCTTAAGTCGTCTAGCGCAGAATTTTGTAAAACTCCAACAGTTTTTTCCATTAAATTTCGGCAATTTTTTGCGCCATATTTTTCTGGAGTATACACTGTTATCATTAATGTTGTTTCATCTTCACTGCCTGAATTTATTTCAATGGTTAAGAAGTTTTCGTCTATTAGTGGCCCTACGGTTTTTTCTGGAAATGTGTTATATACCGATATTTTTAATTTTTCTTGAATTATTTTAATAATATCTTTTAAAATGGAAAAAGCTTTCATTCATCTAGCTCCTTTTTTGTGGCTATAATTTCGAAACAGCCTGTTTCATCTCTATATTTTTGATATAGTTTAGAATATTTTTTATTATTAAAGATTAGGTAGTCTATTTCTTCAAATTTATCGTTGCTAACCACCCAAATGCTGTATATGGCTGTTAAAACTTGGCCAATTTCGTTTGGTTCGCGAATTCCAAAATATTGTTTCAAATTTTTAGTTATTTTTTTAAATAGTCCGTAGCCTTTATATTTTTTGCCTTTAGAAAAAATTTCTACATAATTATTACAAGATATTATTGTGCTTTTTATTTCATCTTTAAAGTTCATGTTTGGCAAAACTCCTTAACTCCGCAAAAGTAAAACCCGTCATCTATTAATAGCTTTGTTGCTTTAGCCCTCCAATAGTCAAAAAGTTTTTGAGCTGCCTTATCTTGTTTTAAGTTGCGCTTAGTTATTTTATAGCCGTTGCCAGCAAAGCTGCCTGTTGTGTGGTTTGAGCGTTTTTCCCATGCAGTCCAGAGGTTAACAAGGCTTACGCAGAGCATATTTAAAATAGGGTTGTCTTTTTTTTCTTTTTCTTTTAATTTAGATTCTATTACGTTTATGGCTACGTCAATCATGTATTCTGTTTTAGATTCGCTTTTTATTGCAGACATTTCTTTTAAATAATCAAAAATTTTTTTTTTGTCCATGTTAATCTTCCTTTCTTATTTTCTTAATAAGATAAGCAAAAAGAGTTATTGGTTTAATATTGCATGCTTTTAATATAAATATATTTAATATATTGCAATATTAGTACAAGCTTTGTTATAAATTTTTATATAAAATTTATAGTTTATAATTTAAGCTTATGGCACTTTCTTTTCCTTTTTTTAAAAATGTATATCTTAAAGTTACGGTTATTAAATGGGTTTGTTTTTGTTGTATTTGGGTATGTTCTACTTGAACATCTTGAAATATTACAAGGTCTAAGCATTTAGTTTTGTCTAGAAATAGCATAACAAAATCTTTTAAATTTGGAGCTACAACTATTCGTGCTCCAAACATGTCGTTTAAATTGCCAGTAGCCATAAGATTTATTCCCGTTTTGGGGTCTGCAAGTTCGGGCATGTCTAAAATTGCTTGCATTGCTTTTGGAGATACTAATATATGTGTACAATTATATGTTGGGGGCAGATTGTGCATAGAATGATATATATTAATAACTGAAAGTTTTTTTGAGGTTACTTCAGAAGTTTTGATGGCATTATCGCTACCATCACCCTCTATTATAGTTTTAACGGCATCGTCTGATAATTTTTCACTAAATTGCTTTGAAATCTCCTTTATCAAAAATGAAAAATCGTCTATGCTTTTGCCCATCATAGCTTCGCGGGATATTTCGAATGATTGACCTATTTTTATTGGCTTTACTTGTCGAGATTTTATTTTTAAATTTGATTCTGGAATTTCTCCGCCTTCTTCTATTGGTTTTATTACATTTTCTTCTTCGTTACCATTTTCTATAACTACTACTTCACAATTATTGTTTTTTGCATATATTTTTCTATTTATTATGGTTTTATATAAGGCATTTTCGTCCATGCCAGATTCTATTACTCTGCGTGTATATTCTGGAAATAGTAATCGTGTTTCATCCGATTTAAAGAATTTGTCCACTGTGTCGGCATTTCGGCCATTTACTTTAATATTAAAACGTTTTAGTTGCCTTTGAAATGCGTCTAAGCCAGCTAGCGCTGTTCCTTCGTAGTTTTCTGTTGGGTCTAGCTCTTCTAAAATTTGCAAAAATGATTTATTGCTATATTCATACATGCCCTTTTCAAGTTTTATATTTTTATATGTATCTGGTGCGTAATAATTTATAGCCAAATATTATTCCTCCTTACTTTATTACAATTTTTGATATTTTAATAACGTTAAATTTGTATTTATATAATAAAATCGGAATTTTCATTTTTTTCATTACAATATGGTTGTGCAAGATATGGTATTAAGTTTTTTCTGTCTAATTTTTTTTCAAATTCGTCTTTAAAAGCTTCCAATTCGTCTATGTTTAATTTGTTAATAAGGTTTTTAAATGTTGCGTCGTTGTCCTGCATAAAATTATTTAAAAATCCCAACTTTACAACCTGAGATTTTAACCTGTTTTGATAGTAAAAGCCCATTTTGTTTTGCCTATTTATTTCATTGTTTGCGCTGTTTTGCACAAAATTTTTAACCACTCCAGCGCATCTTTGTGCAGGCACAGCAACAAAAGACCATTCAAATGCATCTATTGGGTTTTCAAGTTTTATGTAGCAATATTTTCCATCATATTTTTTCCCTAAATTATGCCCACATGTGCCATCATATATTTTTCCACATATTGAGCATATTTTGTTTTGTATTCTACAGCTAACGCTTACTTCTTTTAAAATTCCTGAGTCTATTCTGCTAATAATATTTTTTGTGCTATCGTTTTTTGGCATATATGCGAACGCTTTTAATTTATATTTAACGTCTCCGTAAAGAGTTTTTTCGTTAGATGGAATAACGGTTGCTTTATAAATTCTAGCTATCTGATTTTTACTAGATATTTCATGATCAAATATTCCAGTTACGCCTTGAAAAATATCTGCAAGTTTAACTAAAGATTCTTTAGTGAATGCTTCACAGTCTCTGTCTATGTCGTTATCGCATAATATTACAGAAAATGTATATATTTCTTCTGGTTTTAGTTTTTTTCTTGCATATCTGTTTATTATTTCAATATCTTGTTGGCCAACTTCAAAAGGTGTTAAGCATTGTGTCAAACGTGTTTCCTCCTTTGTGTTTAAATTTGTTTTTATATTAGAATATATAAATTAATTGAAAATTTTGGGTTGTTTAATAATTTATATTTATATATAGTTAAGCATTTATTTCATTTTCCAATTTTTTGGCTTGCGCTTGGCATAGCTGCACTTTGGCTGCTTTATATTCATCGTCAAAGTTTATTGTGTTCCACACTACTTTTGGGTTTTCTATAAACCCATTTAGGCGGAGCGCTGTTTTTGCAATTTTTAATATTATTGGGTTTAGTTGATTTCTATAGTCGTTTATGCTTTCTACAAAGAATTTAGCTTGTTGGTCACACATTCTTTCTGTTGTAGACCAATTAAGCCCCAAAATAAACGGCGGCGTACCTAGCTTTGAAACAATTTGTTGTATCATTGTTTGCGCAGGCATTTGGGAGTCCATTAATTTCATATCTGAGCCTATAGCTTTAATTTGAACATTTCCTCCTACGCTTATAAAATCTTTAATTTCTCCATACCTATTTGAAGACATTGTGTTTGTCCATGCTCTTGCTATTTCTTGAGTGCGTTTTTCTGCGTTTAATGTGCCTATTTCATTTTCGTTTGGCGTATACGTTAAAATAAATTTGATGTTTGCTATTCTGTCGAAATTTTCTCCAACGGCATTGAATATTTTTAATAATATATCGCTAACAAATGGTAAGCTATTTAAAATACTTTTTCCGCGTATTTCTCCTGCGCTTGGGTTTAATGCGGAAAAAAGTATAAGGTTTTTATTTCGAACCTTAACTTGCTTGCCCAAAGAATTTTTTACATATATATCCATGCCTAAAGGTGATTTGTCTGGCCTTATTATGACGTCTTCAATGCTTGCGTTGTATAGTGCTGCTATATTAAAATTATTATCTAATATTATTTCACCTATAGCATTGCCATACATTAACAGGCTATCTAAATATATGTTTATGAAAGAATTTAGCCCGGTTAAGCAGTGGCCAACCTTAACATTTTCACAGAAGTTATTTAGAAAATCTTCTGCTTTTTTATTTTCGCATTCAAATGCACATATTCCTTTTATTTTGATTATTTTTTCGAATACAGCGGCTACTACTGGAATTGTGTTTCTAATTTTTTTATATATAATGTGTTCAGAGAGGTTAATTATGTCCATTCCTGTTATAGAACTTAGTTCTAGCGAGTGTTTTGGCCTTGTTTGAACGGTTATATGCGTTTTGGAGTTTTTATTTTCTTGACGATTTTTTTTAAATAGTGGAATTATAATAAAAAACACCTCTTTAATATTTTTTATTTTATTTTGCATGCTTGTAATAAGCACGCAAAATTATATTTAATAGTTTTATAAATAGAGTTAAAAAGAGTTATAGAGTTTTATATAAAAATATGTTATTTGTGTTATGCAAATTATATTTAATAGTTTTATAAATAGAGTTAAAAAGAGTAGTTTATAGAGTTTTGTATAAAAAATATGTTATTTGTGTTATGCAAATTATATTTAATAGTTTTATAAATAAAGTTAAAAAGAGTAGTTTATAGAGTTTTATATAAAAAATATGTTATTTGTGTTATGCAAATTATATTTAATAGTTTTATAAATA
>CAMKFY010000021.1 GCA_946411985.1 uncultured Clostridiaceae bacterium | reverse complement strand
TAAAGGTGTTTGTGGCGCTGTTGTCGTTTTTTTTTAGTTACATATTAGGAAGTTTTAATTTTGCAATTTTCATTTCTAAAAAGTTTTATAAAAAAAATATAAAGCAGTTGGGTAGCAAAAATGCTGGAATGACAAATGTATTGAGGAATTTTGGTTTTTTACCTGCTATAATTACATTTATAGGCGATGTTTTGAAAGGTTTTATTTCGCTTTTGGTGTGTTATATTCTTTGTTTTAAGTTGTTAAAGCCTGAAGTTTTGGTTTATGTGCAGTATATGGCTTGTATTTCAGCTTTATTGGGTCATATATTCCCAATATTCTACAAATTTAAAGGTGGCAAAGGAATATCTGTGGTGGCTGGTGCTGTGCTTTTTATGGATTTTAAAATATTTTTAGCTGCTGTTAGTGTGTTTATAATAGTATTTAAATTTTCTAAAATGGTGTCTCTTAGTTCTCTGTCGGGCGCGCTTTTATACCCTGTTATTGTTTTTTTTATTTCTTTTTTTAAGAATATATCTACATTCCAGTTAATTAATAGCACAGTTTTTGCCACTGTTATTTCAATAATATTAATTTTTGCACACAAAGAAAATATAAAAAGAATAATAGAAAAAAAAGAGCCAAAAATAAAAAGATTGAGGTTTAAGTAAATGACAAAAATAGCTATAGTAGGCGCTGGTAGTTTTGGTGTTGCAATTGCTAAGCTTTTTTCATCTTACGCTGGCTGCAGTGTTGCTTTATGGTCTGCTGTGGAGAGTGAAATTGAGGCTATAAATAGAGAAAATGGCGCGGTGGCGTGTTTGCCTGGAGTTGTTTTAAATTTGGAAAAGGTTAAAGTAACTGCAAATATTGAGGTTTTACAGTATGCTGATATTTTAATTTTAGCTGTGGCTTCTAAATATTTAAGAAGTGTTGCAAAAACTATTTTAGATTATATAAAAAAAGATGTTATATTAGTGAGTGCGGCTAAAGGGTTAGAATATGGCAGTTTTAAAAGAATGTCTGAAGTGGTTTTTGATGAAACAAAATCTTGCAATATAGTTGTGCTTTCCGGCCCTTCTCATGCTGAGGAAATAGCAAATTTAACGCCTTCCACTGCTGTTGTTTCCTCTTTAAACGTTAATTTAGCTGAAAAGATTCAAAATATATTCAACTCTTCTATTTTTAGAATATATGTAAACGAAGACGTTGTTGGCGTGGAAATAGGTGGTGCTCTTAAAAATATTATAGCGCTTGCTGTTGGAATTTGTGACGGATTAGGGCTTGGAGATAACACAAAGGCAGCGTTAATGACGCGTGGGCTTTTTGAAATTGAAAAGTTTGGCATGGCTATGGGAGCTAAAAGAAGAACTTTTGCGGGCCTTGCAGGCTTAGGAGATTTGATAGCCACATGCATTAGCAGGCATAGTAGAAATAAAAAAGCAGGTTTTTTAATAGGAACTGGTGTTAAAGTTTTAGACGCCTTAAAGAAGGTTAATATGACTGTGGAAGGCTATTTTGCCACTCAAATAGCATATCAATTTTGTAAAGCTAAGAATTTGGATTTGCCCATAATAGAAAATATTTATAAAATTTTATATGAAGGAAATAGCATTAAAAGCTCAATTGAGGTTTTAATGAATAGGCTGCCTAAACATGAATGTTAAATATTTTGTTTTTATTTTACAAAATAGTTTGCATATAGCACATTTTTATGCTATAGTTCTAATGTGTTTATGTGTTTTGTGCTGTGTTGCATAAAATTTGTAAATATTAAAATAACACACGCAATGCTTTATTAGGTGACTTTGTGGGCTGCTTTGTGGCAGTTAGTTGCTTTTTTGGCTTGCGGAGGAATTAACTAAATTGGAGGTATAAAAATGGCGACAGTATCTATGAAACAGTTATTGGAGGCGGGGGTGCATTTTGGTCATCAAACTAGAAGGTGGAACCCTAAAATGAAACCTTATATATATACAGAAAGGAATAAGGTTTATATTATAGATTTGCAAAAAACAGTTAAAGAGTTAGAGGTGGCTTGCAATTTCGTTAACAAGGTAGTTAGCGAAGGGGGAGATATTTTATTTGTTGGCACTAAAAAGCAGGCTAGTGAGTCTATAAAAGAAGAAGCTATCCGATTTAATATGTTTTATGTTAATGCGCGTTGGCTTGGTGGAATGATGACAAATTTTAGAACAATTCGCACAAGAATAGAAAGGTTAGCGAAGTTAAACAAAATGAAGGAAGACGGAACGTTTAACCTTCTTTCAAGAAAAGAATCTAACAAATTAAACCTTGAAATAGAAAAGCTGGAAAAATTTTTGGGCGGCATAAAGAAGATGGATCGTTTGCCGAAGGCTTTATTTATAGTAGACCCAAAAAAGGAAAGAATTGCAGTTTTAGAGGCAAGAAAGCTTAATATACCAATAATAGCTATTGTGGATACTAATTGTGACCCCGACGAAATAGATTACGTAATACCTGGCAATGATGATGCTATACGTGCTGTTAAATTAATAACGGGAGTGGTGGCGAGCACAGTGTTGGAAGCACGTCAAGGTGGTTCGGATGTTGAAGATGTTGATGGTTCTGAAGATGTGAATAAAAAAGATGAAGGCGAAGAGAAGGCAAGCTTAGGAGAAGATGTTAATAAAGAATATAGCGAGCCCAATTCGCAGACGGAATAAATTTTTTAAGTTTAAAATTTTGGGAGGGTGTATATGTCAAATTTTTCTGCAAAAGATGTAAAGGCATTGCGAGATAAAACAGGTGTTGGCATGATGGATTGTAAAAAGGCTTTGCAAGAAGCTTCAGGAGATTTGGAGCAGGCTATTCTTGTGCTTAGAAAAAGCGGTGCTTCTAAGGCGGCTAAAAAGGCAGGCAGGGTGGCTGCTGAGGGCTTGGTGTCTGTTAAGGTTTTAGGTGATGCTGGGGTTATTCTAGAAGTAAATTCGGAAACCGATTTTGTAGCTAAAAATAAAAGTTTTGTTGAATTTGTTAACAATGTGGCAGACACAATATTAAAGGAAAACCCTAATAGTTTGGAAGATTTAAATAATGTTAAAATTTCTGGTGGTAGTTTGCTTGTGAGAGAGGCACTCGAGGAAAAAATTTTAGCAATAGGCGAAAATATTAAAATAAGACGTTTTGAGCGTTTAAATGGAAATTTGGTGTCTTATGTTCATGGCGGTGGAAAAATAGGCGTTTTGGTGCAATTTGGCGGAGATGCGGATTTTAAAGATCCAAAATTTTTGGAATATGGCAGGAATATTGCCATGCATATTGCTGCTGCAAACCCGTGCTATATTAGTAGTGAAGATGTTCCAAAAGATGTTTTAGAAAAAGAAGAGAGCGTTTATAAAGAGCAGTTGAAAGAGTTAAATAAGCCTGATGCAGTGCTTAGCAAAATAATTAAAGGTAAGATGGGTAAGTTTTTTGCAGAAGTTTGCCTTAACGAGCAGCGGTATGTTAGGGATGATTCTATGTCTATTTCCGAATACACTAAGAGTGTTTGCAAAGATATTAATGCAGATATAAAAATATTAAAATTTATTAGAATGGAAAAAGGTGAGGGAATAGAGAAACGCAGCGATAATTTTGCGGATGAAGTTTCTGGTATGTTGCGCTAGGCACAGTTTAATTTGTTTATATTTCAAGGAGCAAGAAGATGAAAATATATAAACCTCAGTTACTATTTTTGGTGGATAGGCCGGAGCAACACAGTGAATTAATAGAGAGTTTATATCTTTTAAAAAATGTGGATGCTTTACGAATTAGAAATATGGATTTTGGGCATGTGCGAGATTTTATAAATAATAGGGGAAATTGTGTTTTGCTGCTATTTATAGAAGATCAAAAGGGCAGCGCAATGAAGTTGTTATATAGCATGTATAATGGTTCTTTTAACATACCTTATGTTGTTGCGGTTTTTAGAACTGGCAGGCAGCGTTTTTTGGAGCATGTTAGAGCTTGCGGAATATCTAAAATTTTTTGCAATGGATGTGAAAGTTACAGTGATTCTAAGGTTGTTGGATGGGTTGAGAAGATATGCAGATATGTTGATATGAATTCGGTTTTCCCATATTTTAATTCTTATGCGGAGTCTTACGTTAGGCATAAAATTTCTGAAAAGTTGCGTAATATGGGTATGGCTTGTTATTTAACTGGTTATAAATATGTTGTAGATGCCATAGAATTATATATGAGAAATTTAAATTTTTGTATAACGTCAGATATTTATAGGATTTTGTCTTTGCGTTACTACACCGCTTCTGCAAATATAGATAGGTGTATGCGGCATGCCATAGAGGTTACCTGGCGTGATAACTCTTTTTCTTGCTTAGAAAAGCACTATCCAAACGTTTCTAAAGTTTATGAAAATAGGCCATCTGTTTTGGAGTTTGTTAAATGTATTGCTAATGAAATAAAAGATGATATGGTATTTTAATTATGGTATTTATATCCATATTTAGAAAATATGTTGACAATTTGCGCTAATAAATATATAATTTGTTTGTGTTTGGTATAGTTTTGGAGGAATGTTTTGATATTTGAAAATTTATCGCAGAAAATGGCAAAAATATTTAAAAAACTTCGTTCAAAGGGAAAGTTAACCGAGAAGGATGTTAATTTTGCTCTGCGTGATATAAAGTTAACTTTACTTGAATCGGATGTAAACTATGACGTGGTTAGGGATTTTGTAGATTCGGTTGCTAGGCGTGCGGTTGGAGTGGATGTTTTAGAGAGTTTAACGCCTGGCCAGCAATTTATTAAGGTGGTTAAAGATGAGCTTGTAGATTTGTTGGGCGGAGTAGATGTTGTAAACGCTTTTAGCTTTCCTTCTAAGGGTTCTTTGGTGGTTATGATGTGTGGTTTGCAAGGAAGTGGAAAAACCACGCATTGTGGGAAAATAGCTAAATACTATCTTAAACAAGGCCGCAGGCCGTTGCTTGTCGCTTGCGACGTATATAGGCCTGCTGCTATAAAACAGTTAGAGGTGGTTGGCGCAGATGTTGGCGTTAAAGTGTTTGAAATGGGCAACGTTTCTCCTGTAGATATTGCAAGTGAGGCGCTCAAATATGCTGCAGATTATGGCCATGATTTGGTTATATTAGATACTGCGGGCAGGCTTCATGTGGATGATGAGCTCATGGATGAGCTTTTAAATTTAAAGTCTGCTGTGTCTGTTAACGAAACGCTGTTTGTTTTAGACGCTATGATGGGTCAAGACGCCCTAAACGTTGCCAAAACTTTTAACGAAAGGGTGGGGTTTGATGGCGTTGTTTTAACCAAATTAGATGGGGATACTAAGGGTGGAGCTGCTCTTTCTGTGTTATATACAACGGGCAAGCCCATAAAGTTTGTTGGCGTAGGCGAGAAGGCAGATGATATAGAGCTTTTCAAACCAGATGGTATGGCGTCTAGGATTTTGGGTATGGGAGATGTTTTGTCTTTAATTGAGAAGGCTAAAAGTGCCGTTGAATTAAAAGATGTGGAGAAAATGACAGAAAAGCTAAAGAAGAATAAGTTTGATATGGAGGATCTTTTAGTTCAGATGAAGCAGATAAAAAGGTTGGGTTCTATAAAAAGCATTATAGGCTCCATTCCTGGCGTGGCTGGCAAAATTAAAGATGAAGATTTGGAAAAAGGAGAAGACAAAATAGCTAAAGTTGAGGCTATAATATGTTCTATGACTAAGAGTGAAAGAAGCACGCCATCTATAATAGATTATTCACGAAGGAGGAGAATATCTTCTGGAAGTGGTACTACTTTGTCTGATGTTAATCAGCTTTTAAAGCAATTTGATCAGATGCAAAAATTATTTAAAAAATTTGGTGGTAAGAAAGGGCGTTTCAAGAATATGCTATTTCCAAAGTTTAGGTGATTTATAATTTTATTTTTGTTTAAAGTTTAAAAAAGGGGGAATAATTGCAATGGCAGTTAAAATAAGATTAAAAAGAATGGGTGCTAAAAAATTTCCATTTTACAGGGTTGTGGTGGCAGATTCGAGATATCCGAGAGATGGAAGATTCATAGAGCAGGTGGGCACGTATGACCCTTTAAAAGAGCCTTCAATTTTGAACGTTAAGGAAGATAGGTTACGTTTTTGGCTTGAAAGAGGCGCAAAGCCCACAGATGTGTTAGCTAGGTTGTTTAAGCAGAGGAGTATTGTGTAGCTTTTTTAGTTATTTTTTGTGTGGTTTTTATGTAATGCGTTTTGCATTTGTTATGATTATTTTATCTTGGAGGTTTAATTTTAATGGAGAATTTAGAAAATTTGTTAATATCTTTATCTAAGGGCTTGGTTGAAAATAAAGATTTTGTGAATGTTACCGTAGACGAGCCAAATGAGGAAGGGGTTATAGTATATCATCTTGAGGTAGATACACCAGATAAAGGTCGCGTTATAGGCAAGCAGGGCAGAATAGCAAAGGCTATAAGAGTGGTTATGCGAGCTGCTGCTAATAGGGTTGGCAAAAGAATAATGGTGGATATAGTGTAAAGGAGCAGTTTAAATTAAGAAGAAATTTTTAGAAATAGGTAAGGTAGTGTCGGTTCATGGTGTGAGGGGCTTTGTTAAGGTGGTTCCTTGGTGTGATGACGTGCAAATTTTTAAAGTTTTACCTGTTTTATATTTAGATTGTAACGGTTTGCTTTGTGAAAATATATCGCAGGTTAAGTTTGTAAAAAATTTTGTTTTAGTTAGGTTTTCACATGCAGACACTGTAGAAAAAGCTAGCCAGTTTTTAGGCAGGCTGCTTTATGTTGATAGGTGTAGCATTCCTTTAAAAGACGGTGAAATTTTTATACAAGATTTAATTGGGGTTAAGGTTTGTGATTTTAGCAATAAGGAAGTTTGTTATGGAAATATTGTTGAGGTTTTAAAGACTGGGGCTAACGATGTTTATAGCATTTTAGATGAGAAGTCTGGTGTGCGCAGGTTTGTTCCTGTTATAGATAGCGTCGTTTTAGAAAAGGATTTAGACAATAATGTTATATATATAAATGTTTTGGAAGGTTTGTTTGATGTTTAAAGCAGATGTTGCCACCTTGTTCCCAGATATGTGTGAGAGCGTGCTTAGCTGTAGTATAGTAGGCAGAGCTAGAAAGTTTGGTTTGGTGGATGTTAATGTTTATAATATTAGGGATTATAGTTTAGATAAGCATAAAAAGGTAGATGATTACCCTTATGGTGGCGGCAGGGGTATGCTTATGCAAGCAGACCCAATATATAGGTGTTATGATTATGTTTGTTTTAGCAGAAATTCGAAACCTATTGTTGTATATCTTTCTCCAAAAGGGGTTGCTTTTTCGCAAGCTAAGGCTTTGGAGTATTCTAGGTGTGGGCAGCCTCTATTTTTGCTCTGTGGACACTATGAAGGCGTAGATCAGAGGCTTATAGATGAAATAGTTGATGAGGAAGTTTCAATAGGAGATTATGTGGTAACTGGTGGTGAGTTGCCAGCTCTCGTTATTTTAGATGCTATAATTAGATTGGTGCCTAGTGTGTTGTCTAGCGAGGAATGTTTTGTTTTAGACAGTCACTTTGACGGTTTGCTTGAATACCCTCAGTATACTAGGCCTAAGGTGTGGCATAACGTTGAGGTGCCAGATGTGTTGCTATCTGGGCATCATGAGAATATTAGAAAGTGGCGTTTAGAGAAGTCTTTGGAGTTAACCGCAAAAAGAAGGCCGGATATTTTAGATAGGTAACATTTATAATTTTATTGAGAGGTTTTTTTGTAGGTGTTTATAAGAGATGTTTATGTTAGAAATAGTGTTGGTTTGCATGCAAAGTTTGCGGCGTATTTTGTTAGAAAAGCTAATGAATATAGGTCTTCGGTTTGGGTACGCCGAGGTGAGTTTAAGGCAAATGCTAAAAGCCTTTTAGGAGTTTTATCGCTTGGCGTTATGGGCGGAGTTTCAGTTGAAATTTCTGCTGATGGAGTAGATGAAGAGCAGGCTGTGGAGTCTTTAGTGGAGTTTTTACAGAGTTTGTATTAAATTTTGTAATATTTGAAAATTTTACGTTAATTTATTTTTAGCGTAAAATTTTTTTAACATAGGCATTACAGTTTTAAGGAAGTGTTTTGTATGGATAGTTTGAATAGGCTTAAAAACAAGGCACTAGTTCTAACCACAAGCCCTGGCGTATATTTAATGAAAAATTTTAGAGAAGAAATAATATATGTGGGCAAGGCAAAAAATTTAAAAAACAGGGTGGTTAGTTATTTTAGAAATTTTTCCACGCAAAACGAGAAAGTTAAAAAAATGGTAGAAAATGTGGAAGATTTTGATTTTATAGTTACAAGTTCCGAGTTTGAAGCTTTAGTTTTAGAGTGCAGCCTTATAAAGCAGCACAAGCCCAAATATAATATTTTGTTAAAAGATTCTAAAGGTTATAAATATATAAAAATATCAAATGAAGATTTTCCTAAAATAACAGTTTGTAGTAAAAAAAGGTGTGATAATGCTGAATATATAGGCCCATATGTGAACGCTTTTTCTGTTAAGCAAGCTGTGCAGGAGGTTAACAAAATATTTATGCTTCCTGTTTGCAAACAAAAGCTTGGTGAGGTTAAAAAGAATAAAAGGCCATGCTTAAATTATTATATAAAACAGTGTATGGGTGTTTGCTGCAAAAAGGTGCAAAAAGAGGAATATTTAAAGGCTATAGAAGAGGCTATAAAATATATAAAAAATGGTGATATTGTTTCTGTTGAGTATATGAAAAAGCAGATGAAAAAAGCAGCAGACGAGCAAGATTTTGAGCGAGCTATAAAATTTAGAGATAGAATATTAGCGATAGAAAAGGTACATCAAACTCAAAAGGTGTATTTGCAGTGTAATTTAAATGCTGATGTTATAGCTTTTTCAACGTTGGAAGATGAAATTTGTTTTGTAATATTAAAATTTAAAAATGGGCGTATTAGCGATAAAGAAGATTTTATTTTTAAAAATATTACAGGCTTAGAAAATGTTAAGGAAGAGTTTTTGGCTGGTTATTATTATAAGAAAGAATGTATACCGCCCACAATTTTGCTTAATTTTGAGCTGCTTAATATGTGTTTATATTCTAAATATTTAAATGAGCAGGCAAAACATAGTGTTGATGTTTCAGTTCCAACCGAAGGAATTTTTAAAAACTTAACTAACATGGCGTATGAAAATTCTAAAGAAATTTTAAATTTGCGTTATAAAGATTATTTTAAGGAAAATAAAACATTAAAAGAATTAAAGAATTTATTAAATTTAAAAAATATTCCAAAATATATTGAAAGTTATGATATTTCTAATTTGGGCGATAGCTCTATTGTTGGGGCAATGGTGGTGTTTAAAGATGGTGTGCCCTTTAAAAAAAATTATAGAAAGTTTAAAATAAAAACCATAAACAAAAGAGATGATTACGCTTCTATGCGAGAGGTATTGTTTAGGCGCATAAAAAGGTATTTTCAAGGTGACGATGAGAGTTTTTCCACGTTACCCGATTTAATACTTTTAGATGGTGGGGAAGGCCATGTGGCCGCTGTTAAGGATATATTTTTGCAAGAAAATTTTAACGTTCCATTTTTTGGTTTGGTTAAAGATGGAAAACATAAAACTAGGGCAATAAGCTCTACGCATGGTGAAATATCTATAACGTCAAAAAGGAATGTTTTTTTGTTGCTAAGCAAAATACAAGAAGAAGTACATAGGTTTACAATAACATATCAGCGAAATTTGCGTAAAGATTCTATGCTAAAGCTTAGTATAACAGAAATAGATGGTGTAGGCGAGAAAACTGCAAAAAAAATATTGGAGCATTTCAATAGTTATAAAGATATTAGAAATTCTAATTCGCAGTATATAGCTAAAATTGCAAATATCAGCATAAAAAAAGCACAAGATATATTAAACTATCTGCAAGAAAATATTTAATTTTTTGTTTATGCTGCGACAAATATTCTAAATCTGGGATTAGAGATCCTCGCACCCTAACTTTACTATAAGTATCGTGGGGCACACGGGAACTGGCAAAATCCTACCGTTTGTGGACATCGTGTAAGACTTAAGTGAACTTTAAGCAGTGGTGTTTGAAGCAAGAATCCCCCACCTTTAGGCGTGGGGAGGTCAATTAAATAAACATGAATTAATAATTAAGTTTGACTTTTTTTTATTATATGTTAAAATAATTCCGTGAGTTTTTAGTTGTTTTTTGTTGGAGGATGTGTTTTTATGAATGTTGTTAAAAATAGGTTTTTATGCGCTTTGTTTGGGCTTTTTGTTATGTTTAACCTTTGTTTTACTGCTTTTGCTTTTAGTGAGGTGTACGAAGTTGCCGTAAAAGAAGAACAGGTTGCGAGTGAAACAAATCTTGGCATACCATTTTATATATATTTGGGTGACAATCATTTTGAAGAGGTTGTTATATTAGATTGTTTAGCAAATTATATAAAAGAATATATTTGGAAAAATAATATAAAAGTTCCTGATAGAGGCGGCCGTTACGACGTTTTAAGTGTTGATTCTTTTAAAGAATATGAGATTATGTATGATAAAGATGCAGGAGCTTGGTGTTCTATGTTCTTAATTCCTTTGAATAAAAAAGACAGCGATGGTGAAGATGTGGATTATATTAATTTTAATGACAATGACGCTGCTGGGTCTTTTGATGATTTTGATGATGTAGATTTTACTTTTGATAAAAGCGGTGAAAAAAAGAAGAAATATATTTCCAAAACTAGGAACAAATTAATTTCTGACCTTCAAGCTTTTTATAGTTGTAATATTAGAAATTGTAAAGATTTTAATAAACATTTAAAAGAAGGCAACGGTAGAGATGAGTTTGAACGTTATTTAAAGGAGCGTAAAAGAGTTGTTAAGAAAAAAGGTAATTTTTATAAAAAAATAATTTCTTACATAAAAAAAGCGCATGAACGTTCCATTAGGTATAATTCTGTTGATGCAAAGCGGAATTGTTTTCTTAATTTAATGAAATATTTAAATAAAAAAGATTTGAGATATAGCTACGGATTTGATAAAGATGAAGGTGGTGGTGTGGATTATTTGCCAAATTTGGTAGAGTTTTTGTGTAATTGTAATGAAAAAAAGAAAAAGTTGGTGGGTAGTTTTAATAATATAAGAAAAATTGCGGAAAAAAAGTGTTTTAATGTGAATAAATTCACTAACTTTTATAAAGTTTTGTTAGATTACTATAATACCAAATTAGCTGCTTGTGGTCAAATTTTAAGATATATTAATAATATTATGTACGGTAGTGTTATACGTTGCTTTGAGAAACTAAATTTTTCTGCAGATGTTAGGTTAATTGAGATTGAAACTAAAAATGTTTGTAAGAGGCGAAAGTGTGTGAATGTAAGTTAGTGGAAAGTTTGTTGTTATAGTGTGGTGTTGTTTTGTTATTTTTTAAAGGTTTGGAGGTGTTTTATGAAAATAAAAAAGGTTTTGTTGTGTTTTTCTGTTTTTAGTTCGTCGTGTTTTTTTGTTTCTTGCGGTGCTGTGTCGCAAAATAATAGTTCTGATGTTTGTGTTGAAGTTGGCTCTTCTGGAGAAGCAGTTAATGTTGGGTTAAATGAAAATGTTTCTGAGCCTCTGGTTGCGCTTAGTTGCCCGGTTGAAAAATCAGATATACATTATATTGCGAATACTGGGATAGATAAAAAACTTAGAGAAAAGGTGGTTATATGTAGCAAAGTTAAGGAGTTGTTAAATAGTTTTAGAAAGAGAAAAACTTTGCGTTTAATTTTTAAAAATGAAGAAGATGACCATATAGAAGGTGGTTGTGTAAAATATGATAAGCCTATAAAAGGTGGGCTTTGCACTAAGTTTTTATGCGCACGTTTTATTGAAAATTTTCTGTTAGATAGGTATGAAAAAAATTTTTTGGCTGGCGATAAAAATAGGAGTAAACCTTTTTTAAAATTTGAACCTGTGCCGTGGTTTGTTAATTCACCTAGTTATAGCGATATTTTTAGGGCTAAATTTGGTAGATTTGACCCTTTCTTTGCCAGAAATATTGTTTTTAATTTTTCTGATTGGCAGGATTTAGATGATAAATTTTTAGATGATTTTAAAAATTTTATTGATGATCTGGTTAAAGGTGGTTTTGCTAATGAGGGTGAGGTTTCTAATTTTTTGAATTATGCAAAGAAAAATTTAGCTGATAGTATATCTTTTCTATCTAATGCTGTTTTGAAGTTGAAGTCTGAAGGGTTCCCAGAGTATGTTAATTGTAAAGATAATATGTATAGTTTTGTTAAAGAAGACGATATGGATTTAACGAGGTATAGAACGAGCATTTTTGGGGACTATGAATTAGGGGATGTTAGGCATAACAGCTATAAGCAAACTCTGAAAAGGGTAGACTCTGAGCTTTTTAGTTTGGTGGAGGATAGAAAGAAGGATGCGGCGTTTATAGCTGAATACAATAAGTGTCGTGTAGATACATTTGAAAAAATGTTAAATAAAGATATAGAAGAGAGGCGTTTGGCTCTTGGTGAAATAGAAAAAGTAACTGCGCGAGATGTTTTAGATTGTTTGGAAGGCTTTAGGTTTGGCAGCAAATTTAAAGTGTTTGGGTTAGGATATGGAGATTTAACTGGAATTTATAAAGACTCGGCAGGCGAATTGAATTTTAACAAGGAGAAATATGCACAGCTGGAGTATCTTCATGAAGTGTATTCAATTTTTAAACTTGGTTTTTTAGATGACTACTCTTTTGCGGGGAATTTGTATATATACGATCCTATAAATTTTATAAAAGCTTTAAAGCTCCCAGTTGAAGATTTGAAAAATATGTTAGAAAAATATGAAGCTAGATTAAACCAATTTAATAGGCGTATTTATGGTTATGTTTATGGTGATGAATTAAATAAAGATTGTTGTCTTAAAGGGTTAGATTTTTTTAATAGTTTTGGCATAAATTGGAAAGAATTGTGTAAAGGTGAGCCAAATATTGGCCATTTTAAGTATGCTAGTCGTTTGCTTTTTGTGGTTGGTGCGAGTTTATATAAAGAGGAGGAGATATATTTGCACGCAATGATTGAAGGCTTGAAAGGTATGCTGCCTAAAGAGTAAATTTTGCTTTGTTAGAAGGTTTGTGCCATAATGTTTAGTAGGGGAAATAAAGATTTGCCAGATTTGGTGAGGCAATATTTGTTTTATATAACAACAGTTAAGAATAGGTCTAAAAGAACTGCAGAGGCATACGAAATAGATTTGCGTAATTTTTTTAGATTTTATAAGTTAAACAAAGGGCTTGTAGATGAGAATTTAGATTTTTTTAATATTGTTATATCAGACATAACCTTGGAAGATATTAAAAATATTAAAATTTTAGATG
>CAMKFY010000020.1 GCA_946411985.1 uncultured Clostridiaceae bacterium | reverse complement strand
AGCCTATTAATAAAATTCCAAAGGTTGGCGTTAAAGAAGCGGCCACCAACACTAGCAGTGCAAGCAAAAAGCTTGTTAAATCTAATTTTTTAAAGCCTAAAAAAATAAAAGAAATTTTAGATCAATATGTTGTAGGGCAAGATAAAGCTAAAGAGGTTTTGTCTGTGGCTGTTTATAACCACTACAAAAGAATTTGTTCAGACCCTGTTGATGACGTTGAAATACAAAAAAGCAATGTGCTTCTTTTGGGGCCTACAGGTGTTGGGAAAACGTATCTTGCTCAAACTTTGGCAAAGGCGTTAGATGTTCCTTTTGCAATAGCAGATGCTACAACCTTAACAGAAGCTGGTTATGTTGGCGAAGATGTTGAAAATGTTATTTTAAGGCTAATTCAGGCAGCAGATTTTGACGTAGACGCGGCACAGTGTGGCATAATATATATAGACGAAATAGATAAAATAACTAGGAAATCTGAGAATACTTCAATAACAAGAGATGTAAGTGGGGAGGGTGTTCAGCAGGCTCTTTTAAAAATAATAGAAGGAACGGTGTCTAACGTGCCTCCTCAGGGCGGCAGAAAACATCCAAATCAGGAATTTATACAAGTAAACACTAAAAATATTTTGTTTATATGTGGTGGAGCTTTTGAAGGGTTAGAGGAAATAATTGGCAGGCGTTTTGGAAATTCAGCAATAGGCTTTGGTGGAGATATTAGTGTTAAAGACAAGAAATTTAAAAGCAGGGCTTTGGAAAATGTGGAGGCACAAGATTTAGTGAAGTTTGGAATAATTCCAGAGTTAGTGGGCAGAATTCCTATAATAACAGCTCTTTCTCCGTTAGATGAGGAAGCGTTAATTAATATTTTAACAGAGCCGAAAAATGCGTTAGTTAAGCAATATAAAAAGTTGTTGTCTTATGATAATGTAAAGTTAGATTTCACAGATGGGGCTTTGCGTTTAATAGCAAAAAAAGCGTTAGAAAGGAAAACAGGCGCTAGAGGTTTGCGCAGCATAATAGAAGATGTGCTTTTAAAGCTTATGTTTGAGTTGCCATCTGAACCAGACGTGGAATCTGTTAAAATAACGGAAGATGTGGTTAAAAAGCTTGAAGCTCCAATTAAAACAAAAAAGAGCATATTGGGCAAATTTCTAGAAAGTTAAAAAATTTTAAGGGGGAGAATTTTTGAAAATAAAAAAGGCGGTTATTGCTGCTGCAGGGCTTGGTACAAGAGTTTTGCCTGCTTCAAAATCTGTTCCTAAAGAAATGTTAAATATAGTTGACAAGCCTGCTATTCATTATATAGTGCAAGAAATTTTAGATAGCGGAATAGAACAAATAGCCATAATTTTAAGTAGGGGTAAATCTGCAATAGAAGACTATTTTGATAGGTCTTTAGAGCTAGAGAATGCATTGCTATATAAAAACATGAAGTCTAAGTATGATGATATTATGAAGGTTTCCAATATGGGAGATATAGTGTATATAAGGCAAAAAACTCCAAATGGCCTTGGCGGTGCTGTTCTTTGCGCTGAGTCTTTTGTTGGAAATGAGCCTTTTGTTGTGGCTTATGCCGACGACGTTATATATTCAGCAGACCCAGTTTGTGAACAGCTTTGCAGAGTTTATGACGAATATGGTATGGGAGTTTTGGCTATACGAGAAGTTGAACAAAGTAAAATTAGTAGCTATTCTTCTGTTAGCGTTAAAAGTTTAGGAGGTAATATTTTTAGAGTAGATGATATGGTAGAAAAGCCAAAAATGGATGAGTTGTTGTCTTCATATTCTATTTTTGGCAGATGTGTTTTGCCGCCTACAATATTTTCAATTTTGAAAAACACTAAGTTTGGAGCTGGTGGGGAGCTGCAGCTCACAGATGCAATGAAGTTTTTAGCAAACACAGATGGCATGTTAGGTGTAGATTTTAAGGGAAAATGTTACGATATGGGCAGCAAAGTTGGAGTGTTAAAAGCAAATGTTGAATATGCTTTGCGAGATGAGGAGATAAAAACAGAGTTTTTAGATTATTTAAAAAATGAGCTTAATTATTTGCAATAATTTATTTATTTCTTGACAATGCAACTAAAATTTAGTATCATCTTATATGGTAAGGCTTAGTTTTTGTGTTTTTTTATTTAATACTAATTGGAGGCGAATTGAATTTAATATGGTGGATGTTAAGCGTAGTTATGAAAGTGTTGTTGTTATAAGCACTAAAATAGGTGAAGATAAAATTAAGGAAATAGTAGAAAAAATTAAGAAGTTAATATCAGATAATGGAGAATTGTCTGCTGTAGATGAATGGGGTAAAAGGAATTTGGCGTACCCTATAAATTACGAAAAGGAAGGCTATTACGTTCTTTTTAATTTTAAAAGTGCGCCGAGTTTTTCTGCGGAGTTGAGCAGAATTTACGGCATAACAGATGGGGTTATTCGAACGCTTTTAGTTACTAAAGATAATTAAAATTTGGAAGTAGGCGGTTATTGTGCTAAATCGAGTTGTTTTAATGGGGCGTATTACAGCAAATTTAGAGCTTAGGCAAACTCAAAGTGGCGTTTTTGTGCTTTCTTTTTCTGTTGCATTAGATAGCAGGTTTACAGGGCAAAATGGCGAGAAACATACAAATTTTATACCTTGTGTTGCTTGGCGCCGCACGGCAGAGTT
The DNA here is from genome assembly GCA_946411985.1 of uncultured Clostridiaceae bacterium. Lineage (GTDB taxonomy): Bacteria > Bacillota > Clostridia > Oscillospirales > Ruminococcaceae > RUG12519. Next base: position 11,376 of record CAMKFY010000020.1, on the reverse strand, counting down.
TGTAAGTAAGTATTTTGTGAAGGGTCAGATGATAGCTATAGATGGAAGTTTGCAATCTAGAAGTTATGTAGATAAAAATGGTAACAATAGAAGCGTTTTAGAAGTTGTGGTAGAGAATGTTAGTTTTTGTGGAAGCAAAGCGGAAAATGTTGTTGCTCGGTCTAAAAATGGCTCTTCCGGGCAAGGTTTTAACGGTTCAGATTTTAACGTTAATGATGAAGGCGCTAATGGTTTTTCTGTTGGAGATGTTGAGAATATAGAAGGTTTTGAAGAGCTAGGCACAGATGGCGAAGATTTGCCTTTTTAGTTTAGAGGGGGTGTTGTAATGGCTATGGATAGAGTTAAGAGAGGGCGTAAGAAAGTTTGCAGCTTTTGTGTAGGAAAGGTAGAAAACATAGATTATAAAGATGTTAGTGCGTTGAGGCGCTTTATAAGTGAGCGAGCTAAGATTATGCCCAGGCGTATGACTGGCGTATGCTCGAAGCATCAAAGGCGACTAACAATAGCAATAAAGCGTGCTAGGCATTTAGCGTTAATGCCATATGTTAGTGATTAGTTTTTTGCCTCCTTTTGTGGAGGCTTATATTTTTATTGTTTTGTTTAGGTGTGTTGAATATATTAGGCAAAGTGCCACCTGTTTTTTCGTTAGCTTTTCTAAAGCGTGTTTATAATATTTCATTTGTTCTTTATAAAGTTTCATTATTGTGTTTTCGTCTGCTTTGTCTGTTTTATAGTCTATTATTATTAGTTTTTCATTAACTTCTACTAGGCAATCTACTATTCCTTGTATTAATATTTTTTGATTTCTAGTTTTTTCAAAGATTTCGTTAGAGTTCAATTCTAAAAGAAAGCTTTTTTCTCTGTATATTTTTTTAGATTTTTTAATTATATTATATGCTTCTGAGGAAAAGAAATTTCTTATTTGTTGAATTTTTAAGTATTGTGCCTGTTTTAGGGTTATAAATTCTTTTTCTACTAGCTTTTTTATTTCGTTTTGTAAATTTTTCTCAGCGTTTTTAAAATTCGCAAATTGTAGGAAGTTGTGCATTGCAGTTCCAATTTCTTTTGGAGTTGCTTTCTTTATTATGTCTAAATTTGGGTATTTTAAGCTTGGCTTTCTAAAATTTTTGTTTTTATACTTAGCAAGTTCTGTAACAGATATTTTTGCAGGAATAGTTTTAAAGTTATTGTTAGTTTTTTTAATTTGAGATTTTAGCTTTTTTACAAAATGAGAGCTCTCTGGTAAATATTCAGTTTTTATTTCAACTTTTTCTTTAATTTCACAAAATTTATTTTTAATTTTTAATGCGCATTTAAAGTTGCAATGTTCAAAATTTGTAATATTTTCCACAGTGTTAACTTTATAGCGCGCAAAGCTTGTTAATATAAAGCTATAAAAACTAGTTTGTGCGGCGCAATATGAAGCAGGCAGTGTAAAATTATTATAATTATAAATTGCTTTAGAGTTTGCAATATTTTTATTATCTGTAGCTATAAATATAAGTTTATCTTTTGCTCTTGTTGTTGCCACATATAAAAGTCTTAGTTCTTGCTCTTTTAAAATTTTATTTTCATAAAAAACAGCAGCGTTAAATGGTAAGGTGTTATAACGAGATAAAGTTTTTTTACAAGAATGTTTTAATGTTACGCCAAATTTAGATGATATTAAAATAGGCTTCTTAAAATCTTGTTCGTTAAATTTTTTGATTATTAGCGGTATAAAAACAATAGGGAACTCCAAACCTTTGCTTTTATGTATGCTCATTATATTTACGGAATTATTATTATTTATATTATTTGTTGTTTTTATTTCGTGCTTTTCATTTTTTAACGTTTCTATATATTGCAAAAAGCCTGTTAACCCAAATTTGCTATAATCTTTATATTGTTTTGCAGTTATAATTAAAAGTTCAAAATTTTTAAAATGTAGGTCGCTAAATTCTATTTCTGTGAATATTTTTGTGAATGTTTCGCTATTGTAAATTTCTTCTATTAACTCTTCTAAAGATAAATTTCCAGTTTTTTCTGTTAAATATTCTAAAAACTCAATAAATTTGAGGCATTTTTCAGTTTTATATTTTTTGAACGCTTTAAAAAAACAGCAAAATTTATATTTTATTTTTATATCTACCAATTCTTCTTTTGTAAAGTGGAACATTGGGCTAATAGCTACAGCGCAAAAAGGTATATCTAGCATTGGGTTAGATATTATTTTAAGCAGCGATATTAAAAGTGATATTTCAAATGATTTTAAAAAATTAGTGTTACTAAGGCAATTAAAATTTATATTTAAATTTGTAAGCTTTTCACAAAGTATATTAATAGCTTTGGTGTTGGTGCGGAATAATATAGCAAAATCTTGAGGTTTACAAGCTCTTAATTTGCTGCCATCTTTTACTTTAAATTTTTCTGTTAACATTGTTTTTATTGTGTTTGCTATATGTTGCATTTCAAATTCGGTGTCATCAACATCTGTGCTGTTTTTAAGTATATGCAACTCAGGCAAGTAGGCAGAATTATTAGCAATGTTTTGGCTGTTTAAAAATAAGTCATCATCTTTATAGTTAGTGCCACCAAATTCGTAAGACATAACCTGTCCAAACAAAAAATTCACTAAATTTGTTATTTCAGCTCTACTTCTAAAATTGGCGTTTAAATTTATTACACTGCCTTTAAAACTATTTGAATATTTCTCTTTGCTATCTATAAAAATTCTTGTATTTGAATTTCTAAAGCCATATATGCTCTGCTTTAAATCGCCTACTGCGAACAGGTTTTGCTCTTTATTAGATATTATGTTAATTAGCATGCCTTGTGAGCTATTTATATCTTGAAACTCGTCCACCAAAACTTCTGTAAATTTTTTAGATATTTTCTTGCCAAACGAAGTTAGTTCTAAACGGCCGTTTAAAGAGGGCGTAGCTATAATTTTTAACGTTTTTGTTATAAGGTCTGAAAATTCTAATATGTTTCTCTTACTTTTCTCTTTTTCTAGCTTTTTAAAAAATTTTATTGTTATTTTGTGTAGCTGCGCTACTATTTCTTTTTGTTTTTTAAAACAGCTTAAATATTCTTCTTCTGTTATAACATAATCTTTTAAAGTATTTATAATTTTTTTCGCAGGATTTACAAAATTAGTTTTAATTTTTTCAGCTAACTCTTTGTTAAATGGGTTATTTTTTTTTCCATATCTAGGGAAATTTTCAAATTCTATGTTACAAAGAATTTTATTTAATTCACTAAATTTTAAAATTTTAATATTATATTCTAATTTGTGAACAATTAAAATTATAGAATCTATTACAGGCTCAAAGTTTTTTCTTAATAGTTCTTCGGTTAGAAAACTTTTAGATTCATATAGCAACATTTTAGCTTGCTCTAATTTATATAGCATACCTTGCTTTATTTCTTTAACGTATCCGCTATTTTCAAAATTTGGTGGGTTTTTATATGTTAACAACATATCCTCTATATATAGCTCTGGGAAAGGTTGCGATTTAGATTTTGAATATATATGCAAAATTGTTTCTTTTAAAGTAGCGTTAGATTTTAAACTAAAATAATCGCATAAATTTTGAAATTGTTCTCTATTTTTTTTATAAAATTTTTCAAATATGGAATTTATTACATTATTTTTTAATTCTATTATTTGCGATTCAGATACCAAATTAAAGTTTGGCGATATATTACAAAGCTTGAAATTTTCTCTTAAAATATTAAAACAAAACGAATCTATTGTTGTTATATAATTTTTGGAGATTGAATTATATATTTTTTTGATATTGCTACTATTAGGATATATTTTTATTAAATTTTCCATATTGCTTCTAATTCTAGTATACATTTCTGTGGCAGCAAGCTTTGAAAATGTAATTAACAATAGCTTTTTGGGAGGTATGGGGTTTTCACAATTTAAAATTTTAATAAGAAACCGCGATGTTAAACATAAAGTTTTACCACTGCCTGCAGAAGCAGACACTAATATAGGCGTGTTTTTACTTAAAATTGCATCTTTTTGTGAGCTTGTCATTTTTTCTATATTTAAAAATTTTAATATTTCACCTTTTTTCAACTATTAAAAATTCTCCTCATAATATGTTTTATATATTCTAGATAAATTAGGCCAACAATTTATTCAATTTTTAATATATACAATGCTATTTTAATTTTTTATAGCATCGAAAAATTCTTTTTTGTTTATAGTTTTGTTTTTCGTGGGCTTAATAATTTTGTTATTTTGGCATATCTCTTTAAATTCGCAATACTCACAAAATATTACATTATTTTTGCGTATATTTATAGGTTTATTTTCAAAATGCATACTTCTAATATTGTAATATATATTTTTAATTTTCTCTTCTGCGAATTTGAAAAGTTGTTCTAATTCTTCGCTAGAAATTAACATTTTTTCTGAATAACTTTTACTAAAGCTATTGCCTTTTAAAGTTTTAATTTCAGTAGAATTTTTATAATTTTCATCTTTAATTTGGTTTATTATAACGCTGTTTTCAAAAGAACTAAGCATTATTCCGTCTGCCGTAAACCCTTTTCTTATATATTCTTCTAATTCGTTTTCTGAGCTTTCTTTTTTTAGAATTCTATAGCTTTTAAGGTTGCCAACTGTTGGCATATATAACATGCCTGAAATACATGCTTTTTTTTGAAATATATATTTACTTTTTGCTATTGCTAATATATATATAATAATCTGTAAATTCAGGCCTTTAAGTAACTCCCAAAAATCTAAACCTTTCTTTTGAGCTTTATAATCTATTATTCTAATATAAGTTCTACCATCCAAAACTTTTATATCTATTCTATCTATAATGCCTTCTATAAAAATTGAGTTATGGCTATCTATTTTTATTTCAACCGGCTTAATTTTTGAGTTGCTAGATATTTTATATTCAAACTTTATAGGTTTGAATTTACTAATTTCTAACTCATTTTTTATTGAGTTGTATAAGATTTTAATATTTTCTTTTAAAAAATTATAATTTTGCTTAAAATCTAAATTTTTCTCGCTACCGTAAAAATATTTATTTGTAACAACGCCTAAGCTTAACTCTATTTCCTTATCTGAAATATTGTTAAAATTTTTAGAAGACATAATACATTCTAAAATTTTATGGGTTACAGTACCAGCCATTTTGCCATTTAATTCTAATTTTGAATATGGTGTAATTTTTAAAATATACCTGCAAAAATAAGAGAAAGGGCATGTGTAGAACTGTTCTATTTGAGAAGCGGTTATTTTGTTTTTCAATATTTTTTCGTTTAAGTTAAGTTTAATTTTTTTTGTATTGTTCTCTAAATTTTTAATTTCCAATTTAAAATATTTTTTTAATGCATATACTTCGCTATTATAAGTATTATAGTTTGTGTATAGTTTTTTTATTGCCATCTTTCTTGTTAGGCAGTTTGGTATTATAACATTTTTGCTTACAGTTTTTATTATATCTTCTCCAAACATATCTGTTAATCTACATATTAATTCGCTTTTTTTGCCATAACTTTCACTAAAATTAGAACTAAATATAAAAACATACTGAGAAGGGGCTGTTAACGCTTTATATGTGTTAAACATTTCTATTAAATTTTTTTCTTGTAATGTATTAGAAAATTTTATATTTAATTTTTCAAGTTTTATTAGCTCGTCATTTGTAAAAAATTCGTTTAAATTTAAATGTTTATGTGGGAACGCGTCTGAGCTTGTGCCCAATACGAATAAAGCTTTTAAATTTACTGGAACAATTTTTTCTGCAGGCCCTATAAAAACAGAATTTAAATATTTTGGAATTTTGTCTATTTCAACATTTTCAGATATTAGTTTAAAAATAAATTTGAAGTGTTTTTTTGAAATTTTAACTTTACATGTTAATTTGAAAATAGTTTCAAATATTTTAACTAGAGTGTTCCATTGCGTTTCATAAAATTCATAATATTTTTCATTTTTAAACTTATTTTCTATATTATTCTTTATCTCTAAAATTTCTATAGCTTTTATTAGGTTTATTATTATATTTTTAGCTGAATTATTAGTATTTTGCATAGTTTTTATAACCTGCATTATAGTGTTTCTAATTTTTTCTGCAATTTCTATGTTTATATTTTTTAAATTATTATTAAGGGAAGATTTTCCAAATTTGAAATTTATAGAAGTTGAATTTATATTGTTAACATATATATAATTTTCAAATATTGCCACCTCTTCAGCAGTAAATTTAGTAAACTTGCTTTTTAAAATATTTAAGCATATTTTAATATCAAATTCTGTGCATATTTCCAATATATTTTGGCAAACTTTAACAATTTCCATATCTTTAGCCACAATAGTATCATCTATAAAATACGGAATATTAAAATTATTTAATATTGTTTGTAGTGCAGCTTTATATTCTTTTAAATTGCCTGTTACAATAGCCATACTGTCTAATTCTATACCTTTTTTCAAAAGCTTTAATATATATGCACACATAGTTTCTATTTCAATATATTTATTTTTTGCGCATATTATTTTTAAATTTTTAATATTTTTTGCTTTATATATATTTTTTTTGTTTACTCTAAACAAGCTTTTTTGCATACAATAAATTGGGTATGATTTTTCTAAATTTTTGTTTATAAATGTTTTTTCCTGAATTTTTATATTGTTATTAAATGCTAAATTTTTAAGCTTTAATATAGTATTTTCTTGCATTTTAAAAAGTGGTTCTTTTTCTTCATAATTTATAAAAAAATTTACATCTGCCTGTTTTAACATTGTTTCTATAAATTTTAGCTGCATACCTTTTAACCAAGAAAATTTGTAAAAATATATGTTTTTGCCCTCAAAAAAATGCTCTTTTAAAGATATAGCATTAGCTTTTTCAATATCTTGAGACGGGTCTTTAAAATGCCTATTTAACATTCTGTAATATTTGTAAAATATTTCACAAAACATATTAAGTTTATATTTCAAATTAGAATCATTTATATTTTTTATATTATATTTCAAAAAATCTATATCTATATTGTTCTGTTTTACATTTTCTATAGTTTTTAGTATAATTTTTGCAATGTCTGTATTTCTTATTAAAATTTTATATTGTTTAAACTCACGTTTTAAGTTTAAAATACAAAGGTGGGTTATTAATATTTTTTGGTGTTTTAAAGCATATTCACCAGCAAATTGCCCATATTTTTTGAATATATTAAAACATAGCCTTTTAAAACTAAATATTTCTATATTAGAATTTATATTTTTTAAAATATTATAAAACTTTTTTTCCATGTAAAATGAGTATTGCTCAGGTATTATAACAATAAATTTATACTCTTTGTGTTTTTCTAAATTGTTTAATATAACATCAAAAAAGTTATTATCTTGTTTTTCAAAATACAGTGATAGCATTATCAAAACTTCCCAAATTTTATTAGTATAAGTTTGATTATAACAAAAATTGCAACTGTTGTTAAACTATTTTTATTTTTGTTTTTAAGAATAAAAGTCTTGACTTATAGTTTCCTATATAATATAATGTCATTGTATTTGGAATTTATATTAATGTGTTTTGTATTTAGTTATGTTGGCCTCTGTTTTAGAGAAAAAGGGAGGAAGATTTTAGGTGCCAGAAATTCGTATTAAAGAAAATGAGTCTTTAGATAGTGCTTTGAGGAGGTTTAAAAAGTCTTGTGCTAAATGTGGAATAATATCTGAAATAAGGAAACGTGAACATTACGAAAAGCCTTCTGTAAAACGAAAGAAAAAGGCCGAGGCGGCACGCAAGCGCGGTTCCAGATAGTTTTTGGCTCGATTTTTTTGTGTCGGGCTTTTTTAGTTAGCTATATTTTTTATTTTGGAGTTTTTAAATGTTTAAGCCAGATGTTTATCTTTCTTCTGTGTTGCAAGTAACGCCTAAGCTTTTAACTAATATTAAGGTGTTTGCCGTAATAGTAGATGTTGATAATACTATAAGGCATTATGGAAAGGCGGAGCTTGTGGCTGGTGTGTTAAATTGGGTGGACGGCATGAAAAGGTGTGGCATACCGCTTGCAATTGCTTCAAATAATTTTAAAAGGAATATAAAGCCTGTTGCTAATATGTTGGGCATTCCTTATGTTAGTTTTAGTTTTAAGCCTTTGCCAATTGGGTTAAAAAAAGCTGCTAAGATGTTGGGCGTAAATAACGAAAACATAGCAGTAGTAGGTGATCAATTTTTCACAGACGTTATAGGTGGCAAATTACAAGGCTTTAAAACTATATTGGTGGAGCCTTTATCTAAAGAAAAAGGGTTTTTATGGAAATTTAGAAGAAGCCTTGAGAATATTGTTCTACATAAAAGCCATATTTCGAAAGAGGATGTTTTTTGAAAGCTAAATTTGGCCCAGCTGGAAATTCGCTTAGTTTTAAGCAAGGCAAGAATGTTAACCTTTTAGATTATTTGAATAGTTTTGGGCTCTTGGCGTATGAATATCAATGTGGTATGGGCGTGCGCATATCTAATGAGAAGGCTGAAGAGTTTGGCAATTCATTAAAGGGCATTAGCATTTCTATTCACGCTCCTTACTATATTTCTTTATCTAGCATATATGAAGAAAAAAGGTTAAAAAGTATAGACTACATATTAAAAACTGCTAGGGTGGCTAAAAGTATGGGTGCTACTAGGGTTGTGGTGCATTCTGGTTCGTGTATGGGTTTGAACAGAAAAGATGCTTTAAGTTTCAGCATTAACACTTTAAAAAATGCTATTGTTGCGCTCAAAATGGAAGGGTTAGAAGATATATTAATTTGCCCTGAAACCATGGGAAAGATAAACCAGCTTGGCGATTTGTTTGAGGTGCTGGAGCTTTGTAAAATAAGCGAAAATTTAATTCCATGCATAGATTTTGGGCATTTAAACGCTAGAACGTTTGGTGGTTTAAAAAGTAAAACAGACTACCTTAAGGTGTTAACCGCTATAGAAAACGAGCTAGGGTTTAATCGCCTAAAGTTTTTTCATGTTCATTTTTCAAAGGTGGAGTACACTTTAAAGGGTGGCGAAAAGAAGCACCTCACATTTGAAGACTGCAAGTATGGGCCAAATTGGGAGCCATTAGCTGAATTAATAGCAAAAAAGAGTTTGTCTCCAACTGTAATATGTGAGTCTGCCGGCACTCAAGCAGAAGATGCAAGAAAAATGCAAGGTGTATATGAAAGTTTTTTAAATGATTTTTAAGTTTTTATTGAAGAGGTTATAGGTTTGAAAAACAAGTTAGTTAAGAATAAAATTATTGTAATACACGGCCCGAATATGAATCTTTTTGGCTCGCGTGATGTTGCTGTATATGGTAAAGAAAGTCTTCTTTCAATAAATAGGCAGATTACAAGTTTTGCTAATAGCTTAAATTTAGATTGCAGAATTTTTCAATCTAATCATGAAGGTGAAATAGTAGACGCTATTCAGCAAAGTAAAGATGAAGTAGATGGGCTTATAATAAATGCTGGAGCATATTCCCATTATAGCATAGCAATTAGAGATGCCATAGAAGCTGTAAGGTTGCCTTGCGTTGAAGTGCATTGTTCGAATATTTTCAAAAGGGAAAGTTTTAGAAAAAACTCGGTTATATCTGACGTTTGTGTGGGTAGTATTGTTGGCTTTGGTAAGGATAGTTATTTTCTAGCTATTCGTGCCATAGAGAGGATATTTTAATTTAAAGGTGATGTATATGAATAGTTTAAACAATTTAATGGAGAATATGCCACAAAATGTGGATGGTGTAATTATAAGTGAAGCTAGCAATAGGCGCTACTTCACAAATTTTTCTTCCACAGCTGGCGTTTTAATTGTAAGCAGGCGAAAAGCAATTTTGCTTTTAGATTTTAGATATTTTGAAATGGCAAAAAATAAGGTTAAAGGCGTTGAGGTGCGCTGCTTTACAGATTTAAATAGTGCAATTGGAGATGTTTTAAGATGCGAGAATTTAAAAAATGTTGCATTAGAATCTTTTTCTGTGTCTGTTAAGCAGTTTGAAGACTATAAAAAAAATTTTGAAGATGTTAATTTTGTTGTAGACGGCTGGCTAGATGAATGCATATTAAATTTAAAATCTATAAAATCTTACAGTGAAATAGAAAAAATAAGAGCTTCCCAAGAGGTAACAGATGCTGCTTTTTCACATATATTAAATTTTATTTGCATTGGCAAAACTGAAAAAGAAGTGGCACGGGAAATAGAAAATTTTATTTTAGATAACGCGCAATGTGTATCGTTTCCTACAATAGTTGTATCTGGTAGAAATAGTTCTCTGCCGCACGGAACGCCTAGCGATAAAAAATTGGAAATCGGTGATTTTGTTACTATGGATTTTGGAGCGGTAGTAGATGGGTATTGCAGCGATATGACAAGAACTGTTTGTATGTCTTCTCCTTCCAATTTTCAAAGAGAATTATATTCCATAGTGTTGAACGGCCAGAAGCTTGCCTTAAAAAACATAAAGCAAGGTGTTGTGTGCAATGATGTAGATAGATTGGTGCGAAATTATTTTGAAAAGTATAACTATGTTGAAGAGTTTGGCCATGGTTTGGGTCATGGAGTAGGCTTAAATATTCATGAAGAACCATATTTAAATAGAGTTTGTGACACTGTTTTAGAAGAAAATATGGTGGTTACTGTAGAGCCAGGGCTCTATATAAATTCTAAAATGGGAGTGCGCATAGAAGATTTAGTTGTTGTGCAAAAAGATGGTATAGTAAATCTTACTAATAGCAGTAAAGAGTTGATATGCATTTAGTTAATTTTTAAATTTTTGTTGCAATTTTTAGCGTTATTTGGTAAAACTTTATTAGTTGATTAAATTTAAAGTTTTGGCTTGGAGGTTTTGTAATGATATCTGCTGGAGATTTTAAAAACGGTGTCACGTTTGATATGGATGGTAGTGTTTTTCAGGTGGTGGAGTTTCAACATGTAAAGCCTGGTAAAGGTGCGGCTTTTGTACGTGCTAAGGTGAAAAATATTAAAACTGGAGCAACGATTGAGCGTTCTTTTAACCCTAATGAAAAGTTTCCGCCTGCATACGTAGATAGGCGTAATATGGCGTATAGCTATTCTGAAGGCGGCGTTAAATATTTTATAGATTCAGAAACATATGAAATGGTTTCCATAGATGATAGTAAGCTTGGGGCTGGTTTTAAGTTTATAAAAGAAAATATGGAAGTTAAAGTTTTGTCTTATAAGGGAGAAATTTTTGGGGTAGATTTACCTAATTTTGTTGTTTTACAGGTATCGCAAACGGAGCCAGGAGTTAAAGGAAACACGGCCACAAACGCAACAAAATCAGCCATAGTGGAAACGGGAGCTGAGGTTAGAGTGCCGCTTTTTATTAATGAAGGAGAAAAAATAAAAATAGATACTAGAA
>CAMKFY010000019.1 GCA_946411985.1 uncultured Clostridiaceae bacterium | reverse complement strand
TATTAACATATTTTTAATATTATTTTTTTCTGTTATTGCGTTTGCTGTTATATTGTTAAAAATTTTTATTTAAAAGTTTGGTAGTGTTTACAAGAGAATTTGCGTTGTTAACATTTAGAGTTATTGGGTTGCTAACAGTTTTTTTAACAAGCCCAGTTAAAACTTTGCCTTCTCCTAACTCTATAAAAGTGTTTATATTTAATTTTTTTATGTTTAAAATAGATTGCAAGAAAAGAACAGGAGCGGTTATGTGTTCTATTAACATATTTTTAATATTATTTTTTTCTGTTATTGCGTTTGCTGTTATATTGCTAAAAATTTTTATTTTAGGCGTTTGGAAATTTATATTTTTTATTTTTTCTGCGAATAGTGTTGCGCAGTTTTGCATTAGTTTGCTGTGAAATGCGCATTTTACATTTAACATAACGCATCTTTTTGCAATGCTTTTTAATTTGGAAACCACCTCTTGCACGCCGTTTACTGTGCCAGATATTACAGTTTGCGTGGGGCTGTTAAAGTTTGCACAGGTAACATATTCTTTTGCGTTGTTGCATGCATTTTTTATGTCTTCTGCTCTTGCTCCAATTATAGCGCACATTCTCCCTTCGTGTAGCTCGCTATTTTGCATCATAATTTCTGATCTAATTTTAATAATTTTAAATGTGTCTTGCAACGATAAAACGCCAGCAACAAAAAGTGCACTATACTGCCCAAGAGAATGCCCAGTTACCACATCTGGCGTAATTCCTTTTTGTTTTAAACATAAAAAAGCTGCTATAGAAGTTGCCACTATTGCGGGTTGGCAGTATATTGTTTTATTTAGTTCGGCTTGGCTTTTGTTTAAACATATTTCTAAAAGGTTAAACCCTAATATGTTGCTTGCAGTTTCAAAAACATATTTAGCTTCATTACACATTTTAACAAAATCTGCTCCCATGCCAACCTTTTGGCTTCCCTGCCCTGGGAATAAGAAACAAATATTAGCCATTTAAAACTTCTCCTTTTAAATTTAAAATTTTAAAAAATAAAAATCAAATTTGTAGTTAACATAAATAATATAAAAAATTAATTTTATATATTATTAAATTTTTGCTATAAAGCGTATAAAAAATGTTTAGCAAAGGCTTAAGTTGAAAATACAATTTTTTTATTTATAATAACATTAAAAACTTAAGTTTACACTAAAAGTTATTGACAAAACATGTTTATAAATTTATTATGTATGTGGTTGAGCCATATGCATATTTTTTATTTTTATTAACATATATTGTTATAGCATACATTTACAATTAGGTTTTGTTTTACGCTTTTATTTTATCATATTTTCAATTTTGAATTACATAAAAGTTTTTGGTTGTTCGCTTTAAAATTTTAGGTTTGTATATAATTTTTATTAACTTTATTGTTAATATATGAAAAAATATTTTGGAGGTATATGGGAACATTGGGTATAAAGATATTGGGTTGTGGTATGTATTTGCCTCCCAAAACAGTAACCAACGAAGATTTTGAGCGCATTGTAAACACTTCAGATGAGTGGATAATCAAAAGAACTGGCATAAAAAAGCGGCATGTTTCGCAGGGAGAGTATACGTTTTCTATGGGGCTAAAGGCGGCGGTTGAAGCTCTAAATAATGCCAAGGTTAGCCCTAAAGATTTAGATCTTGTTATATTTACAACAGTTACGGCAGACTTTTATTTTCCGTCAATGTCTAATGTTGTTCAAGGAAAACTAGGCGCTGAAAATGCATACGGCATAGATATAGCTTGTGCTTGTGCTGGTTTTGTTTACGCTTTAGATATGGCTCAAAAATATATAGATGCAGATGACGGTGTGCAAAATGTGTTAATAATATCGTCGGAAAACATAACCAAAACTGTAGATTATACCGATAGGAGCACCTGTGTCCTTTTTGGGGATGGAGCAGGTGCTGTTGTGGTTACAAAAGGAAATAGTAAAGCTTATGCACATTTAGGAGCGGATGGAACGGGTTGTGAGCTTTTGTATGCTCATTTATATCCTAGTGCTAATTTTTTTGCTGAGCCAGGTGAATTGAGTGCTAATTATGCAGCTTTTCCGCAGGGCAAGGGCAGGTATATGTATATGAACGGCCCTAGAGTTTACGAGTTTGCTGTGAGCAAGATGGTGTATTCTTTGAAAAAGGCTTGTGAGAAAGCTAAAATATCTGTAGATGAGCTAGATGTTATAATTCCGCATCAGGCAAATGTTAGAATAATAGATACTGTTGTTAAAAAGTTAGGATTAAATAAAGATAAGGTGTATGTTAACATAAAAGATCACGGCAATATTTCTTCTGCGTGTATACCTGTTTGTTTGGCGGAGCTTTTTAGTAAAGGCGCGTTAAAGCCTGGTTTTAAGGTGTGTCTTGTTGGGTTTGGCGCGGGGATTATATATGGTGCTATAGTTTTTACGCTGTAGTAGTTTTGTTTTCGCTTAAAGGAGGGTTTGATGTTGGCAGATAGGGTGGCTTTAATAGTTGGTGCGTCGCGAGGAATAGGCGCTGCCATTGCAAAAAGGCTTGCAAAAGATGGGTTTAGTGTGTTAATAAATTGCAGCAAAGAAAGCTCTTTAGGCCTTGCTAATAAGGTTAAAATTGAGTGTGAGAGCTTTGGGGTTAAGGCTTTATGTTTTGCTGCAGATGTTTCTAAATATAACGAATGCGAAGAAATGGTTAATTTTGCACAGCTAAATTTTGGTCGCATAGATTGCCTTATAAATAACGCTGGCATAACAAAAGACGGGCTTGTTGTGCGCATGCCACTTCAAGATTTTGACAGAGTTTTAGATGTTAACGTAAAGGGTGTGTTTAACACAATAAAGCTTGTTGGAGCTATTATGGTGCGCCAGCGAAGCGGTAGAATAGTTAATATGTCTTCTGTTGTTGGCCTTAGGGGCAATGCAGGGCAGGTGAACTATTCTGCCACTAAAGCTGCTGTTATAGGCATAACAAAATCTGCAGCTAAAGAGCTTGGAGCAAGAGGAATATTGGTAAACGCTGTTGCCCCCGGCTTTATAGATACGGATATGACTGCAAATATAAAGCAGGAGCTAAAAGAAAAGATAAAGCAAAATATAGTGTTGAAGAGGTTTGGGCTTGCACGCGAAGTGGCTGGAGTTGTTAGTTTTTTGTGCGGTGAAGATGGGTCTTACATAACAGGGCAAACTTTAGTGGTGGATGGTTGCCTTATAATTTGATTATAAAAACTTGGAGGTTTAAACATGAAAAAGAGGCGTGTGGTGGTAACCGCTTTGGGTGTTAAAAGTTCTATAGGCAATAGCGTGCAGAGCTTTTCTAATAGTTTAAAAAACGGCGTGCACGGCATAAAGCCTATTAGTTTTATGGATGTTAGCAAATTAGATGTTAAGGTGGCGTCTTATGATTATGATTTTGATGCTAGTGAGTATTTCACAAAAAAGGAATTAAGAAGAACGGATAGGTTTTGCCAGTTTGCGGTGTCTGCTGCTAAAGATGCTTTAAACGGGCAGGATATTTTGAATTTTTATAGCCCGTATAGGGTTGGAGTTATATTTAGTAGCGGCATAGGCGGAGTAAACACAATGGAAACCGAGCATAAAAATATGTTGTTAAAAGGAGAAAAGGCGGTGTCTGTGTTTTTTATTCCTATGATGATATCTAATATGGCTGCTGGTTTAATATCTATATTAACTGGGTTTAAGGGTGATAATATTAGCATTTCCACAGCTTGCGCTTCTTCTAGCCACGCTTTAGGGGAAGCTTTTGTTAAGGTGCGCGATGGGTATTTAGACGCCTGCCTTACTGGAGGCGCTGAGTCTGGAATTAGCAATTTAACTGTGGCTGGCTTTTCTAATATGCGCGCGTTATCAACCTCGCAAGACCCAAACAGGGCTTCTATCCCTTTTGATAGGGAAAGGAGTGGTTTCGTTATGGGAGAAGGAGCTGCTGTTATTTTTTTAGAAGAGCTTGAAATGGCAAAAAAAAGGCAAGCAAACATATTAGCAGAAGTTATTGGCTACGGTGCCACGTGCGATGCATACCATATAACAAAGCCCCATCCCGACGCTCAAGCTCAAGCAAATAGCATATTAAAAGCTCTTGCAGACGCTAATGTGGATATTGGTGAGGTGGATTATGTTAACGCTCACGGAACATCTACAAAAATAAACGATGTTACCGAAACTAAAGCTTTAAAGCTTGCTTTTAAAGATAAAGCTAAAAATCTTTTAATATCTTCAACCAAGTCTATGACAGGCCATATGTTAGGCGCTGCGGGAGCTGTGGAGGCTGCAGCTACCGTTTTGGCTTTAAATGAGGGGTTTGTGCCGCCAACAGTGGGTTTAAAAGAGCAAGATGAAGAATGTGACCTTTTTTATGTTCCTAATTTGGCTATAGAAAAAGATATTAAGTGTGCTATTTCTTCGTCTTTTGGGTTTGGTGGGCATAACGCAACGCTATGTTTTAAAAAATATATTTAGGTTTTGTGTAGGTGTTAGTATGAAAGATTTTGAAATTAATTTAGAGGTTATAAAAAGCTTAATAGATATTGCTAAAGAAAAAGATATAGCAAAAATTAAGGTGTCTTCTAAAAGTTGTAGCATAGCAATAGACGTAAAAGCCCCTGTTTTCTACTCTAACGGTGGCAGCTCTTGTTTGCCATCAAACGGTGTAGACCAAGTTAACAAGAATGGTGGCGCTAAAGATGAAGATTTTACAAAGCAAGGCAACTTGGTAACCTCGCCGCTTGTGGGAATTTTTTATAGCAGGCCTTCGCCAGACAAGCCTCCTTTTGTGAAGGTTGGGGATAAGGTTAAAAAAGGGGATGTTTTGTTTATAATAGAGTCTATGAAGCTTATGAACGAAGTTAAAAGTGAATATGATGGGGTTGTGTCGCAAATTTTAGTAGATTCTGGAGATGGCGTTGGTTATGGCCAGGGTATAATGGTGTTGCAGTAGTGTTATATATAAAATATTTATAGGTGGAAAAAGATATGAAAGTTTTTGGCGTAGATGAAATTAAGAATATAATTCCGCATAGAGACCCTTTTTTGTTTTTAGATGAGGTTATGGAGTTAAATCCGGGCAAAATGGTTTCTGCTAGAAAAATTATCAAGAAAGACGAATTTTGGGTTAAGGGTCATTTCCCAAATTTTGCAGTTTGCCCTGGTGTTATAGCTATTGAAATGTTGGCTCAAGCGGGAGCTGTTTGCATATTGGCTCTTCCACAAAATAAAGGTAAGGTGGCTCTTTTTGCTGGAATAAATAAAGCGCGGTTTAAAAAGCAAATTTTGCCGGGAGATGAGGTTATTTTAAATGTTAACATAGTTAAAATGATTGGAGATATTGGAATAGGTAGAGCTCAAGCGTTTGTAGATGGCAAAATAGCAGTGTTTGCAGAGATAATGTTTGCTTTAAAAGATTATTCTAAAGATTAAAGCTGAAATATTAATTATTTGTAAAAAAATGCATTTTTACAAATTAATGCTTTACTGTAGCTTTATAGTTTAACATATAATTTATATGGCAATAGTTTTTTCGGAGTGCTAACATTTTTTTAAAATTTTGTATTTTTACAAAATAGCGGAGGGTTTATGTGTTTAACAAAGTTTTAATAGCAAATAGAGGGGAAATAGCTGTTAGAATTATTCATGCATGTAGAGAACTTGGTATATCTACCGTTGCGGTGTATTCTGAAGCAGATAGAGAGTCTTTACACGTTCAAATTGCAGATGAGGCTGTATGCATTGGCCCAAAAGAGGTGGCTAAGAGCTATTTAAATATGAAGTCTATAATAGCTGCGTGTGAAATAACGGGAGCCACAGCTATCCATCCTGGTTGTGGTTTTTTGGCTGAGAATAGCAAATTTGCTAAAATGGTGCAGGCTTGTGGGCTAAAATTTATTGGCCCGAGTGTTAGTTCTATAGATATTTTAGGCAATAAAATTAAAGCTAAGCGTTTAGTGAGTGAGGTAGGAGTGCCTGTTGTTAGCGGTTCAAGCGGCTCGGTGGCAAACGTAAACGAGGCGTTAAATGTGGCTAAAAAAATAGGTTACCCAATAATAATTAAGGCTAAGGCTGGCGGAGGCGGCAAAGGCATTAGGGTTGTGCGGAGTGCGCAAGATATTGAGAGCGCATTTTTTCTTTCAAAATCTGAAGCTGAGGCATATTTTGGGGATGGCGAAGTATACATTGAAAAATTTATAGAAAACCCAAGGCACGTTGAGGTTCAGGTGTTGGCAGATGAGCATGGGAACTACATACATCTCGGTGAGCGAGATTGTTCTGTGCAAAGAAGAAACCAAAAGTTAATAGAAGAAGCTTTTAGCCCAGCTGTAGACGCAAATTTAAGAAAAAAACTGGGGGACGCTGCTGTTAAGGTAGCTAAAGCTTGCGAATATGTTAACGCAGGCACTGTGGAGTTTTTACTAGATAAAAATAAAAATTTTTATTTTATGGAAGTAAACACAAGAGTGCAGGTGGAGCATGGTATAACAGAGCTTGTAACTGGCGTGGATATTGTTAAGGCACAAATTAAGATAGCTGCAAATAAAAAGCTAAACATTAAACAAGAAAAAATAAATTTCAATGGGCATAGCATAGAGTGTAGGATAAATGCTGAAATGCCAGAAAAGGGGTTTATGCCATCGCCAGGAAGGATAGATGAGCTATATATTCCTTGTGGGAATGGCATAAGGGTAGATCATGCTATATATTCTGGTTACACAATACCGCCTTATTATGATAATATGATAGCGAAGTTAATGGTTTATGATAGCACTAGAAAGGAAGCTATATCTAAAATGATGAGTGCTTTGGCTGAGTTTATAGTGTCTGGCGTGCATACTAATATAGATTTTCAGTTGAAAATACTTAGAAATAAAGATTTTAGAAATGGTAATGTAGATATAGGGTTTTTATCGCGACTTAAATATTAGCTGTAGCGTTAATTTAGGATATATGAAATACTCACTTTAAAAAAAGAGTGTGTTTTATATGAAATTATTTAAGTTTTTATGTTTATTGTTTTCTTTAATACTTTTATTTTTTTCATCTCTTTGTATGCGCCATTTAGTTTATAATAAAAATTTGAAGAATAAAAACAGAGCAGGTTTAATATTTAATATAATTTCAGTTGGTGGGTTTTTAATGGTTTACTATTTATTTGTTTATTGGTGTTATCTGTTTTTTATTCTTCTTGGGGTTTATGAGCTTTTATAGCTTTTATAATGATGTTTTTTAAAATATCAAATTAAAATAAAAAGGGGCAAATAGTTGAAAGATTTATTTAAAGTGGTTAAAGATAGGGTTAGGGTTAACAGCAAAAAATTCAAAAAAGAAAGAGCCGATATTCCGTCTGGTTTGTTTTTTAAATGCCCACGTTGTCAAACTTCTATTTTTAAAGAAGATTTTGACGCTGCAGGAAGGGTATGCTTAAACTGTTCATATCATTCTAGGCTTACAGCGTTGCAAAGGCTGTATATAACTGTAGATAGGGGTAGCTTTGTTGAATATGATAAAGATTTAACAAGCAAAAACCCTATAGATTTTCCAGAATATGAAGAAAAGGTGCGCTGTCTTATGAAAAGCACAGGTTTAAACGAGGCTATAATAACTGGTGAATGCACAATAAGAGGCGAGAAGTGCGTTATTGGCATAATGGATTCTTATTTTATGATGGCTTCTATGGGCTCTGTGGTTGGAGAAAAAATAACAAGAGCTTTTGAAAGAGCCACAGAAAAGGAGCTTTCGGTTGTGTTGTTTACTGCAAGTGGCGGAGCTAGAATGCAAGAAGGCATAATATCTCTTATGCAGATGGCTAAAACTTCTGGAGCGTTGGCGCTACATTCTGAGCAGGGGCTTTTTTATTGTGCAGTGCTCACAGACCCTACAACAGGCGGGGTTACTGCATCTTTTGCTTCGCTTGCCGACGTAACTTTGGCTGAGCCTAAAGTGCTTGTAGGGTTTGCTGGAAGAAGAGTAATAGAAGGCACAATAAAGCAGCGGCTTCCAGATGATTTCCAATCTGCTGAATTTTTACAAGCTCATGGTTATGTAGATAGGATTGTGCCACGAAAGAAGTTGAGGCATGAGTTATATAGGCTTTTAAGGTTTCATAGGAAAGGGGAAGCGGTAGATTGGATAAATTAACTGCTTGGGAGCGGCTAAATATTGTGCATAACCCTAACAGGCCAAATGCATACGACTATATAAATGGAATTTTTGAGCATTACTACGAAATGCAGGGTGATAGATGTTTTGCAGAAGATAAAGCTATAACTGGTGGAATAGCTACATTTCAAAAGCTGCCTGTTACTATACTTGCCAATGTTAAAGGCAAAGATATAGAACAAAATAGGAGGTGTAACTTTTCTATGGCACACCCAGAAGGCTATAGGAAGGCTCTGCGCTTAGCAAAGCAGGCAGAAAAGTTTAAAAGGCCTGTTATATGTTTTATAGACACTACAGGTGCATTTTGTGGAGTAGACGCTGAAAAAAGAGGGCAGGGGCAGGCTATAGCCACAAATATTAAAGAATTTATGCGGTTAAAGGTGCCTATAATATCTATAATAACAGGAGAAGGAGGCAGCGGTGGCGCTCTTGGGCTTGGGGTATGTGATGAGCTTGCTATGCTTGAAAATGCTGTTTATTCTGTAATATCGCCAAGAGGGGCTGCTAGTATATTATGGAGAGATGCTTCTAAAGAAAAGGACGCTGCCAATACTATGAAAATAACGGCTCAAGATCTTTTAAAATTTGAAGTAGCAGAGCATATAATAAAAGAGCCTATTAGTGGTGCGCATGCAGATCATAATATGACGTTTGAAAATATTATTGAATATTTAATAGAAGCGTTAAAGAGGAATTTAAAAAAAAGTATTGCAATGTTACTTAAAGATAGATATAATAAGTTTAGAAAAATAGGCATATTTAATGAATGAGTGTAAACTTAAAAATTTGGGAGGTATATTTTATGGAATCTGGGAGTGTATTTGAAAAGGTTTCTGAAATTTTGGTAGATCAGTTAGGTGTAGATAAGAATAATGTTACATTAGATTCTTCTGTTATGGATGATTTTGGGGCAGATTCTTTAGATGTTGTAGATATAGTTAAAACTATAGAAGAAAAGTTTGGTTTGCAGGTTCCTGATGGTGATATTGAAAGTTTAAAGACTGTTGGAGATATTGTTAACTATATTGAAAACAAAAAATAATAGTTTTATTTTGTTTGGAAATTTTCCTTGTTTAAAGAGATGTGTTGGGCATTTTGTTATGTTTTTGCGCCGTAGCTTGGTTTTACATAGTTGGAAATATTTTAAGGTTGTGGGCTTTTACTGCACGGTTTGCAGTTGGGCTTGTTATAGCATAATTTTTAGTTAAAGGGTTATGAGGCCGAGTGTTAACAGTGCGCTTTTTTGGGCGACGCTGTTATTTTTTATTTACCACTATTTTACTAATATTTAACACATAACGAGCAAGAAATCTCCGCTTATATAAGTGGTGTGATGAGTTGCGGCTGTTAAATTAGGCTATATAACTAAAATTCTCATAGTTAGGGATGAAATAGCCAAACTTACACGCCTGTGGGCATTGTTTAATACATTGCTACACGCTATTGTGTTTTTGGGCAAATGTATTGGTGGTTGAAGTGGAGTTTTAGCCTTTATAATTTGGAGTAGTTCGCTTGCGGAATATGTAATGTTTTGTTATAATTGCATAATAAATATATGTTGAGGGCAAAATACCCCGAGGTTATACGCTAACGTGTATATTTAAATTAAATTATTGTTTTACTAAAGTTTAGGTTGGAGGATATACAAATGCAATGGATGGGATTAAATAATTTAAGGCAGCTTTTTATAGATTTTTTTAAAGAGAAAAGTCATATGTATTTAAAAAGTTTTCCTTTAATTCCTGCAGATGACGCTAGTTTACTTTTTATAAATTCTGGCATGGCGCCAATGAAAAAGTGGTTTTTAGGCCAAGAAAATCCTCCTAAAAATAGGGTGGTGACTGTGCAAAAGTGTATACGAACTAGCGATTTAGATAATGTTGGGAAAACAGATAGACACGGCACATTTTTTGAAATGTTGGGTAATTTTTCGTTTGGGGATTACTTTAAAAAAGAAGCAATATTTTGGGCATGGGAGTTTGTTGTAGATGTTTTAAAGATGCCGCAAGATAGGCTTTATGTTACGGTATATGAAAAAGATTACGAAGCGTATAACATATGGAAAGATGAAGTTGGGTTGGCTCCGGCTAAAATATATAAGCTTGGCAAAGATGATAACTTTTGGGAGATAGGGCTTGGGCCTTGTGGGCCGTGCTCTGAAATATATTTTGACAGGGGCTTAGAGCATGGTTGCAAAAAGGAAGATTGCGGGCCTGGTTGTAATTGTGATAGATTTATAGAGTTTTGGAACCTTGTTTTTTCGCAATATAACAATAAAGGCAACTTTCAATATGAAGATATGGCACACAAAAATATAGACACTGGCATGGGGCTTGAAAGGCTTGCTTGCATATTTCAAGGGGTAGACAACCTTTTTGAAGTAGACACTGTGAGGGCTATTTTAGATAGAGTTTGTAGCTTGGCAGGCGTTAAATATAAAGAAAATAAAGAGAAAGATGTTTTAGTTCGCATAATAACAGATCATATACGAAGTATTGTGTTTTTAATATCTGATGGGGTGTTGCCTTCTAATGAGGGCAGAGGTTATGTATTGCGACGGCTTATAAGAAGAGCTAAAAATAGTGGCAGAAGGTTGGGGATAAATTCTCTTTTTTTTGAAGATTTGGTGGATGTTGTTGTAAGTAAAAACAAGGAGTTTTATGAAAAGCTATGTGATGACGCGGAATATATAAAAAAGGTGGTGCGAAACGAGGAGGTAAATTTTGAAAATATATTAAAGGTAGGGGAAGAAAAGGCTTGCCAACTGTTTAACAGTTTGAGTGCTGGCAATAAATATGAAAACATTAATATTTTTTCAAAGGTGGAGGAGGCTTTTAACAGTTTTAAAAGCTCTGCAAATGAGCTGTTTGAAAGGTTAGATAGCAAAATAGATAGGAACACATTAGCTAGTTTTAGTAATGTTGAAGAGATAAAAATTATTGAGCAATATTTTAAAAAGTTTGAATGTTTAAATAATATATATTCTGAAATAGGCATTAGGAATGTTTATGATATATCACAACTTAAAGGTTTTGTTGAGGAAATAAAAAATTTAATTAGTATATTGCGCAAAAGCAGTTTTAGCAAAGATGATTTGTCACAAATAAGAAATGAGTTGAAAGATTTTAGCAATAGGTGTAGGCTTATTGTTAACACAACAATAGATAATTTTAAATGTTATTTTGATAGGTGGGTTTGCAATAACGATGAGTTATCTACTAAGTGTAAAGCTTCTGCGCAAAGAGTATGTGATTCGGAATATGGCAGCAATATGGAGGTAATTATTAAAATTTATAAAGTTTTCTATGAAAGTATGCCGTGTAATTTAGAGGAAAATGTGTTGCAAATTTGTGCTGAAGACGCATTTAAGCTTTGTGATACTTTTGGTTTGCCGTTTGACATATTAAAAGATATGGCTATTAAAAGAGGGTTTACAGTAGATGAACAAGGTTTTCTAAACCTTATGGATGCTCAGAAAAAAAGAGCCAAAAAGGCGGCCAGCTTTGCAGATAATGCATGGGTTAATGAAAAGGATTATATATTAGAAAAATTTGAAAAAACTGAATTTGTTGGCTATGAAACAATACAGTGTGTGGCCAAGGTGCTTTGTATTATTTCAAATGGTGAGGTGGTAGATGCTGCTTTTGCTTCAGATATGGTAGATTTAATATTTAATAAAACTCCTTTTTATGCTACTGGTGGCGGGCAGGTTTGCGATACTGGAGATATACTATCTGTAGACGGGGACGAAATAATAGCAAATGTTAGTTCCTGTGTTAACAAAAATTCTATATTTATACATAGTGTTAATGTTTTAAAAAGCAGCATAAAAGTAGGAGATGAAGTTATACTTAAAGTAAATTTAAAACGTAGAATGTTAATATCTAAAAACCATACTGCAGCACATTTATTGCAAAAGGTGTTAAAGGAGCTATATGGTGACCATATAAGGCAAGCTGGCCAGTTTATAGATGATAGGCGGTTACGTTTTGATTTTAATAATTTTGAAGCTATGAAGCCAGAAGAAATAAAAGCTGTGCAAGATAGAATGAATAACATAATAACGCAGAATTTAGTGGTGCGCACATATGAAATGGAGAAGGAAAAGGCTAAAAATATGGGGGCAGTTGCATTATTTAATGAAAAATATAAAGATATAGTGCGCGTTGTAGATATAGGGAGTTATTCGGTTGAGCTTTGCGGGGGCACGCATGTTGAAAAAACTGGTGATATTGGAGTGTTTAAAATATTAAGCGAGGTTTCTGTGGGCTCTGGGGTGCGCAGGATAGAGGCTATTACTAGTTTGGAAGTTTTAAATTTTGCAAATAAGCTAGAGGAGTCTGTTAACGCTATATGCAGCATATTTAAAACTAATGATTATTTTGACGTGGCAGATAGGGTTAAAGATTTGGCATTAAAGCTAGATAGCACAACTAAAAGTTTGAATGAGCTAAAATTAAAAATTTGCAAGAATGAATTTTCGAAGGAGGTTGAGCGCGGGCTAAAGAGTGAAGGCGTTTTTAAATTAGCGGTGTTTAACAACAATATATTAAATAAAAATCAATTGAGAGTTTTTGCAGACTATATAAAACAAAAAAGCACAAATTTAATAACGTTAATATTTTCGCTATACGATAACAAATATAGTATTTTAGTGATTTGTGGGGCAGGCGCTGTAAAAAATGGAGCGGACGCTAACAATATAGTTAGGCGTTTAGGCGCATTGGCAGGAGGCAAAGGAGGTGGCAGGAAAGATTTTGCCACTGCTGGCGTTTCAAATTTTGATAAGGCAAAAGAAATTGAGTTAGAATTTTTTAATATTGTAAAAAATTTGTAGATTGGAGGTTTTAGTTTGAGTTGTATTTTTTGTGAAATATTAAAAGGCAATTTAGGTTGTCATAAGCTTTATGAAGACGAAAGTGTTTTAGCTTTTAAAGATGTAAACCCAAAGGCACCAGTCCATTTTTTGGTTATTCCCAAGGAGCATATTAATAGTGTTGAAGCTATTTTGCCAGAAAATATGGATATTATATCAAGAATTTTTAATGTTATAAATAAGTTAGCGAAAGATTTGAATTTAAGCAATGGTTTTAGAATAGTAAACAATTGCGGTGAAGACGGCGGGCAAACAGTGCCACATATGCATTTTCATATATTGGGTGGCAGGAGTATGGCTTGGCCTCCAGGTTAGAATTTTAATAAAATTAATTGACAATAGTTAATAATAGTGGTATAATTTATGGCAGTGTTTAGTTTTTAAGTTGTTTTTAGTTGGGAGATGGAAAATTAGATGGCGGATAGTAGTAAAAAATCGAACAAATCTGAAAAGGTGGATGTTTCAAAAAAAGGTGTTAGCAAAGCAAAAGGGGCTGTGAAGGCAGGCGCAGAAAAAAATGTTAGAGTGTCAAAGAAAAAGCCGGTGCCAACTATTGCTGCTAAGTCCTCTATTGCAGCAGAAGAAAAGCCTGCGGTTAAGGCAGTTAATGTTTCTGCAGCTAAAAAGAGTGTTGGCAACATTAACAAAAACAAAACAACCTTTTTAAAGCCAGCTCAGGTGAAGAGAAGGTGGTTTGTTTTAGATGCTTCTGGCAAGTCGTTGGGAAGGGTTGCAGCGCTTGCTGCGTCTATGCTTCGTGGCAAACACAGGGTAGATTTTACGCCTAATGTAGATTGTGGGGACAGCATTATAATAATAAATTGCAGGGATGTTGTGTTAACAGGCAGAAAGCTTGAGCAAAAGGTGCGATATCATCATAGTGGCTGGATGGGCGGCTTGAAGGGGTTAAAATATAGTGTTATTATGAAAAAATGTCCACAAAAAGCAATGATGTGGGCTGTGCAGGGTATGCTTCCGCATAATTCTTTGGGAGCTAAAATGGCGAAGCGTTTGCGTGCGTATGCAGGTGAGGAGCATGGGCACGAAGCGCAAAGTCCGCAGTTATATAAATTTTAGGAAGGGGGAATATTTGTGGTATATGGCACGAAAACATTTTATTATGGCACTGGTAGAAGGAAGAGTTCTGTGGCTAGAGTACGGCTTTATAATGGCTCTGGTGGTGTGTTTATAAATGGCAAGCCTATAGATAAATATTTTGGGTTGGAAACTTTGAAGCTTTTGGTGCGGCAGCCATTTGAGCTAACAGACACAATTGGCAAGTTTGATGTACACTGTAATGTTAAGGGTGGCGGCGTTTCTGGCCAAGCTGGAGCTATACGTCATGGCATTTCGAGGGCACTTTTAGAGTTTAATAGAGATTTGCGCGCTGCGCTCAAAAGGGCTAAGTTTTTAACAAGAGACCCAAGAATGAAAGAACGCAAAAAGTATGGTTTGAAAAAGGCGCGAAAAGCTCCGCAGTTTTCTAAACGTTAAAAAAAACACCGGTGTAGAGGAGGTCTGCACTGGTGTTTTTAATTAATCTACATGCGCGTATGCATAGTAAAACTCTTTGCTGCCCGGAGTGAATATTATATCTTTAATTCTTGAGTTGTGAGCAAAATACTCAGTGTCGGAATATAGCGGTATAAAATAACCATTTTGACATATAGTCCGTTCGGCTTCAAAATATTTATTAGTTATATCTTCTAAATTTTGCTGTATCGATGCTTCGTTTAATATTGTTTTTAAATTTGGTATGTTGTGGTCTATAGAATTAAAAACATTATCGTTTGTGAACGCGCTTAAAATTGCAAGAGGTGTGTTCATTGTGCTTTTTAGTGTTATAACTGCGCTTTCAAAGTTTTGGTTTTTCAATTTTTTGTTATATAATTCATCACTCAATTTATCTATTTTTAAAAATAGGCCTAAGTCTTTCTGCCAGGTTTGTAGCACCTGGTTTAAAATTTCAAAATTGAAATCATTAACTAAAATAGAATGTGAATTCAAATTAAAATCTTTGTCAGCTGCTTTAATTTGGCTAACGCCACTATGAAATAGTTTTTTTGCATTTAACGCATCATAATCTGGGCAACAGCTATCTGTGGGCTTTAGTTCGTTATAGAACTGATTGTATATTTTAATAGAGTTTGGGATTAAATTATTGGTTATAAATTGGTTGTTTTGCAACTTAGAATTTATTTTAGCTTTATCTATATCGTTTGCTAAAGCTAATTTAATATTGCTGTTGTTAAAAAGGCTGCTTTTTTGGTTAAATATAATGCCAGTAACACTGTTTTGGAAGCTAGTATATT
>CAMKFY010000018.1 GCA_946411985.1 uncultured Clostridiaceae bacterium | reverse complement strand
GTAAAAGCGTGGTAATATCTTTAAAAGAAGCGGTGTTAGGGAAAATTTACAGCTCGAAACTTGAAGATGGTTTACAATTTTTAAATATAGATTATAATAAAAATGTTAATATATTAAACGGGCTTAAAGCTTGCAAACTACCAGATGAAAAAAAAATAGTTTTATATGAAAATATATGTAATGTGCTAAAAGAATATTCTTAAATTTTATTTATGTAGGAGTTGTTATTATATTTTATAGTTTATATATAATATAATTAAGAAAGTGCAATTGGCGTTGTAGTAGCTGTAGATAAAAATAGTATATTGAGGTTTTATGGCAATGCCATATTTGCTTTTTAAGTTAAAACAAATTTTGGCCAGTGTTTAATATAAAGTTTATTTAATAGGTTTAGTTATATGTGTAGAAATTTTTATATTTGTGTATTTTAATATTAATAGTAGGTTTGGAATGTTTGCGAGGGGGTGTTTTGCTATTTTAGTTTACGATGTTTTAAAGTTTTTAGATGAGCTAGCTCCAATTAGTTCGGCGGAAGATTTTGATAATGTTGGGCTTTTAGTTGGAGATGCAGATGCGAATGTTAAAAATGTGTTAATAACGTTAGACGTTACTAATAACGTTTTAAGTGCTGCAAAAGAGAAGGATGTGCAACTTATAATATCGCATCATCCAGTTATTTTTAAGCCTTTAAAGACGGTTTTAAAGGGCAGCATTATATATAGTGCAATAATGCAAAGCGTTTCTATAATATCTATGCATACCAATTTAGATAAAGCGGGCTTTGGGGTTAGCTATGCTTTGGCTGAGGCTATAGGTTTGGCAGATATTGAAGTTTTAGATGGAACTATGGGGTTTGGCAGAATTGGAAATTTGCATAGCTATATGGAGTTTGCTGATTTTGTAAAATATGTTTCTTTAAGGTTAAATACACCAGTTCGAGCTGTGCAAACTAGCAAAAAAATAAAAAGGGTGGCAGTTGTTTCTGGGTCTGGTTATTTTGCTGTAGACGCTGCTATAAAATCTAACGCAGACGCTTTAGTAACTGGCGAGAGCAAGCATAATATATTTATTGAATCTTATGCTAAAGATTTTTGTTTTTTAGATGCGTCGCATTTTGCAACCGAGAATGTTGTCTGCTCTTTGTTGGCACAAAAGCTTAGTTGTGCTTTTGCCAATGAAGGGGTTAAGTTTTTAACGTTGGCGCAGAAGCCGCCATGTTGCTATTTTATGGGAGATGTTTTATGGGGTTAGATGGGATTTTTTTAAGAGCAGTAGCGTTAGAACTAAAAGCAATAGAGAATTTTAAGGTGCAAAAAATAATTCAACCTTCTAGCTACGAGGTGGTTATTAGCTTTAGAGGGTTTGGAGAAAGCAAAAGCCTTTTAATTTCTGCTAGTGCTAGTGCTCCTAAAATTCACTTTACTAATAATTCTTTTAGCGGATGTGATAAGGTGTTCCCGTTTGGTATTATTTTAAAAAATAGGTTGCGGTCTGCTAAATTGGTTAAAGTTTACCAAGAAGGTTTAGATAGGATAATATATTTAGAGTTTGGCAGTGTAGACGAAATAGGCCAGCTTCGGCATTTTGTTCTTAGTGTGGAACTTTTTTCTAGGTATAGCAACATAATACTATACAATAAGAGCAGCCTTAAAATAGAAGATGCTGTTAAAAGAGTGAATATAGATTCGTTTACAACAAGGCCTGTGTTGCCAAAGCTAAGTTTTATAAAGTTAGCGTCGCAGGAAAAGTTAGATATTTCTAAAGAAGATGGGTTACTTATTTTTAGAAAAATATTTGAATTTGGCGAAAAAAGTTTAAGTGAAGCGTTCTTGGGCTGCTTGCAGGGTGTGTCTAAATTTGTGGCTAATGTTTTAGGGAGTAAATTTGAAGGCGTGCCTGTTTGCAGTTTAAATGAAAACGCCAGAGCTTTTGTTTTTGATGTTATTTTGCGCTTAAAAAGTATGCTACAACATGGAAGTTTTGATTTTGTAGCTGTTTTAAAGGAAGGAAAATTAAAAGATTTTACATTTTTTGATGTTTCAAAATTTTGTAGCTCATTTGAAGTTAAAAAGTTTGGTAGCGCTAGCGAAGTTTTAGATTTTTTTTACGAAGAAAGAGCGTTTGTAGAAAGGCAAAGCAAACGGGAAGATAGCATTGTTAAATATTTAAAAAGAGAAATTACAAAAGCTGTTGCAAAGCTAAAAGCCAGAGAAGAAGATTTGGTTGCTTCTAATGAACGAAAGCTATATAAAAAATATGGAGATTTATTAAGTGCTAATATGTATAGGGTTAAGAAGGGGCAAAAATATATAGAAGTGGAAGATTTTTACAATAACTGCGCGCCTTTACGTTTAACCTTAAACCCCAAATATGATGCTTCGTGGAATGTGCAGAACTATTATAAGCAATATAAAAAATCTAAAGTGGCCATAGAAAAGTTAGAGCTTTTAATATCTCAGGTTAAAAAAGATTTAAATTTTTTGAAAAGTGAGCTGGGTTTTGTGTTGAGGTGTAAAAATGAAGAAGATTTAAACGAAATAGTAGCTGAGCTAAATTATGAGGGCTTTAGTTTTAATTTTAAGAAAAGCAAAAATGTTTGCACTTCTAAAAAGGCATCGTTGGAAGAGTGTAGTTTTTTAAAGTTTAAGTCTACAGATGGGTTTTATTTTTATTGCGGGAAGAATAACAAGCAAAATGAAGTTTTAACGCTAAAAAAGGCAAAAAAAAATGATATATGGCTTCACGTAAGCAATATGACAGGTTCGCATGTTGTTATATTTTCAAACGGGAAAGAGGTGCCAGAAAGTTCTTTATATCAGGCTGCTTTAGCTGCTGCATATTATAGTGAAGCAAGAGAAAATAGCAATGTTGCTGTATGGTATACATTAATAAAAAATGTAGGTAAGCCTAAAGGTATGCCCATTGGGATGGTAACCTTTAAAAATTGCAGCACAATTGTTGTTGCGCAAGATATAGATTTTTTAAAAAGTTTGCAAGTGTATGGATAGGTTTGTTAATTATATTTGTAGTTAATGTGAATTAAAAATTTATTAGTGCTGTATTTATAATTCAATTAAAATATAAGGTTTGTGGTTTATAAAATTCATTGATAGTTTAAAATTACGAATGAGAGGATGCGTAATTATATGCAGATAGATTTTAATAAAAAATATAACCCATCGGAATTTGAAGATGTAATATATAATATGTGGCTTTCAAATAATTGCTTTAAAGCAAATGTTAAAACGTCTAAAATGCCTTATACAATAGCTATGCCGCCTCCTAATGTTACGGGAAAGCTTCATATGGGGCACGCTTTAGACGAAACTTTGCAAGATATTATTATTCGGTTTAAAAAGATGCAGGGTTTTGAAACGCTTTGGGTGCCTGGTGTAGATCATGCTGCTATTGCAACAGAAGCAAAGCTTGTGGAGCAGTTAAGGGTTGAAGGTTTAACAAAAGAAGAAGTAGGCAAGGAAGAGTTTTTAAAAAGGGCTTTTAAATGGAAAGATGAATATGAAGGCAATATTGTAAATCAGTTAAGAAAACTGGGCGTTTCTTGCGATTGGAGTAGAAAAAGGTTTACAATGGATGAAGGCTGCAAGGAGGCTGTTTTAGAATATTTCATAAGGCTTTATAAAGATGGTTTAATATATCGTGGGGAACGGCTTATAAACTGGTGTTACACATGCAAAACGTCTATATCTGATATAGAAGTAGATTTTAAAGAAAAAGACGGGTGTTTTTACTATATAAAATATAAATTGGAAGGTTCTCAAGATTTTTTGCAGGTGGCTACTACAAGGCCAGAAACATTGTTTGGCGACGTGGCAGTTGCTGTGCACCCAGAAGATGAGCGGTATAGAAGTTATATTGGTAAATTTTTAGTAGTTCCAATTTTAAATAGAAAAATACCTATAATAGCAGATAGTTATGTAGATAGAGATTTTGGCAGCGGAGTTGTTAAAATAACGCCGGGGCACGATTTTAACGATTTTGAAGTTGGATTGCGTCACAATTTAAAACCTATAAAATTGTTTGATGAAGACGGCAATTTGAATGAATTTTGCGGGAAATTTAAGGGCATGCCTAGGGCAAAAGCTCGAAAAGAAGTGGCTAACGAGTTAGAAAATGTAGGGCTTTTAATAAAATCTGTGCCTATAAAGCATAATGTTGGGCATTGCTATAGGTGTGGTGCCGTTGTGGAGCCTTTTTTATCTTTGCAGTGGTTTGTTAAAATGGAGGCGTTAAAAGAGCCAGCGTTGGAAGCGGCAAAAGCTGGGCAGGTGGAGTTTGTGCCAAAGCGCTTTGAAAAGATATATTTTAATTGGATGGAAAATGTTAAAGATTGGTGTATATCTAGGCAGCTGTGGTGGGGGCACGGCATTCCTGCATACTATTGCTCTAATTGCGGGCATATAAACGTGGCTAAAAGTATGCCTTCTTGTTGTGAGAAGTGCTCCTGTAAAGAGCTTACAAAAGATGAGGACACCTTAGACACTTGGTTTTCCGCAGCTTTGTGGCCGTTTGCCATTTTGGGTTGGCCAAACGAGAATAACGAATATTATAAAAAATTTTACCCCACAACAACTTTAGTAACAGGTTATGATATAATATTTTTTTGGGTATCGCGAATGATATTTTCAGGGTTATATAATACTAAAAATGTGCCGTTTAAAAAGGTGTTTATTCATGGCCTTGTGCGCGATGAGCAGGGCAGAAAGATGTCTAAATCGTTGGGCAACGGGGTAGACCCTTTAGATATAATAAAGCGTTACGGAGCAGATGCGCTGAGGTTTACATTGGCAAGCGGCGTTAACGCTGGGAATGATATGCGATATAGCGAAAAAAAGGTGTTGGCTAGTAGAAATTTTGCTAATAAGCTTTATAATGCTGCGCGGTTTATTTTTATGCAGGTGAATGAGTTTGATGGAAATTTTAGCCCAGATTTTTCTAAAATTTTATTGTTAAATAAGGAAAAGTTATACATTGAAGATAGGTGGATCTTGTATAAATTAAACGAATTAATAAAAGAAGTTAGTAGAAATATAGAATGTTTTGATATATCTGTAGCTGCCGATAAACTGTATGATTTTATATGGAATGTTTTTTGTGATTGGTATATTGAGTTATTTAAAATAAAAAAAGTTAATAATTTTATTGCTAAAAATTATCTGTGTGGCGCAGACGAAGACCGTTACTTTAACGCAGAAAATGGATGTTTTAATTCTGAATATGTTAAAATGCGTGCACAGCAGAGTTTTAATATTATTTTTTATGCGTTGGACGTGGTTTTAAAAATATTGCACCCTTTTATGCCATTTATTACGCAAGAGATATATTTTAAGCTTTATGGTTCTAATAGGTTTATTTTAAACTACGGTTGGCCAGCGCCTAATGATGAGTTTAATTTTGAAGCTGAGTATAGGTTATTTGAGGGAGTTATTAAAATTGTTAAGGCTGTGCGTAATTTTAGAGCTCAAAATAATATTCAAAATAAACTTAATTTAAATATATATTTAACAAGCGATGTTTTTAATAGTGGGTTTATTAATAGCTGTAGGCATTTTATAGAAAAGCTTGGCGGATGCCATATATTGGGCAGCTCTTTAGATGGCGATGTTAGTGGTTGTAAACGGGTTATTACAGATGTGGCTGTTATAGATGTTGTTTTAGATAATGTTGTTAATAAAGACGAAGAAATTAAAAAGCTCCAAAATCAGAAGCAGTATTTATTAGGTGAAATTAAAATTTTTAGGCAAAAATTAAGTAACACTAATTTTAAAAATAAAGCGCCAAAAGCCGTGGTGGAGGCGGCTGTTAGAAAGCTTGAGTCTAAAGAAGCAGAACTTAAAACGGTGGAAGCTAGCTTGAAGAGTTTGTTATAGTTGTATATATAATATATTAAGAAAATTGGTTGTAGCAATATAATATTTAAAATATAACAAATTTAAAATTTTGTAGAATTTTAAATTATTAACAGGTAATATAAAGAAAATATAAAACATGGAGAAGCGTGCATTAAAATGGGAGTTTAAATTATGTATTTTAAAGCGTTAGATTATATAAACAGCTTGCCGCAGTGTAGTTTTAAACGTTATGGCATAACAGGAATTTTAAAGCTATTAGAGTTAATGGGTCATCCTCAATGCAAACTTAAATATATACATATAGCGGGCACAAACGGCAAAGGCAGCATATCTACATTTTGTGCGAGGGCTTTAGAAGAGGCAGGCTTTAAAGTTGGGTTATATACATCGCCTTATATTGTGAATTTTAGGGAAAGAATACAAATAAATGGAGAATATATAAAAAAGCAGGAATTAGTAGATTTGGTGTTAAAATTAAAGTTTAAGGTTCAAATTTTAAATGAGCAGGGAATATTTCTTACCGGGTTTGACTTTATAACAGCGCTTAGTTTTCAATATTTTTATGAAAACGGTTGTGATTTTGTTGTGTTAGAGGTTGGCATGGGAGGCAGGCTAGATTCCACAAATGTGATACCAGCTGCGCAGATTGCAATAATAACGCATATAGATTACGATCATGTGTTAGAATTAGGCGGGGAAGACGGCTCTATTTTAAATATAGCTAAAGAAAAGGCAGGCATACTAAAATATGGTGGCAGATGTGTATGTTATGAAGATCAGAAATATGAAGTTTTGGAGTTTTTAAGAAGTGAATGTATAAGAAAAAATGTGGAGTTTATAGTTTCATATAAAGCGAGTAATGTTAAATGTACTAATAAATTTACTTTTTTTGAATATGGCGGTGTGGAGTTCAAATTAAAATTATTAGGTTCACATCAGGTGCGAAATGCTATGGCTTGCGTAACAGCTCTTTTAAATTTGGGGGTTGATATAAACTATATAAAAAAAGGGCTAGAGTTGGCCTTTATTCCGGCTAGGTTTGAGGTGGTAGGCATGAGCCCTGTTTTTGTGTTAGACGGCGCGCATAATGAAAACGGTATAGATTCGCTTATAGATACTTTAAAATTATACAGTTTGGCGCCTAAAATAGGCATTCTTAGCATAATAAACACTAAGAATTTTGAAGGAATGATGTGCAAGCTAAAGAATATATTTGACATAATAATATTAACTAAAATGGCAGATAAGCGTGCGCTTTGTGTGCAAACTTTAAAAGAAGCAGCTTATAGGTTTTCTATTAAATTTGTAGAACAAGATAATGTGCAGCTAGCTATAAACACAGCTAAAAGATTAGCTACAAGCAGGGGTATTGTTGTGGCTTTTGGTTCTTTATATTTTGCTGCACAGGTGCGTAAAATTATTTTAAATAATAAGTAATTTTATTTTAAGTTTAGATGTAAATTTATAGTTTAAAAGAGTGTTGGAGTTAATACCTAAAATTAGGTTAGCCTTTTTTTTAAGGCGGCTAATATTTTTTTTTCTCGTCTAGACACCTGCACTTGGGTCATGTTTAGTTTTTGTGCAGTTTGGCTTTGGGTGTCTCCGCAGAAATATCTGAAAAATATAAGGCTCCTATCTTTTCTATCTAAATTTAGTATTGCGTCTTTTATTGCTATTTTATCTGCCAAATTCAAATTTTCCTCTTTGCATTCTATGTCTAGTTGTTCTTCTTTTCCGTCATTTAAATTTTGAGTTAAAGATATTGTAGGGCTAGATGAGCATATTGCTTGCGTTAGCTGTTCCACTGAGGTTTTTAGCTCGTGCGCCATTTCGCTTAAGGTTGGCTCTTTTCCTTTTTTTATTATAATTTCTTCTCTTTTTTTGGCCACCTTTAACGCTAACTCTTTTAAACTTCTAGACACTTTAACGCTGCCGCCGTCTCTAAAAAGCCGTTTAATTTCGCCTAATATAACAGGCACGGCATATGTGGAAAATTTCACTCCTCTAGATGTGTCAAACGCATCATATGCCTTTACAAGGCCCATGCATCCAGCAGAAAAAAGGTCGTCATATTCTATGCCTTTTCCCATAAATCTCCTGGCGCAAGCGTGCACGAGCCCTAAATTTTTATTTATAAAATTATTACGTTCTTTTATATCATCTAAATTCATAATCTTTTTCTCAAAGTTTTTGTTAAAACTACTGTAGTTCCTTTACCTTTTTTAGAATTAACTTTTAGCTTGTCCATGAAACTTTGCATAACAGTAAACCCAAGCCCACTTCGTTCGCCTGTTTTGCATGTTGTATACATTGGCTCTTTAGCTTTCTCCACATCTTCTATGCCACATCCTTTATCTCTAATTTTTATGTAAATTTTATTGTCATCTAAAATTTTTGCGTGTATGTATATATTTCCTATAGAATTTTCATATCCATGTACTATGGAGTTTGTAACTGCTTCAGATACCGCAGTTTTAATATCTGCTATTTCATCCACTGTAGGGTCTAGCTGCGCAAAAAATGAAGATATTGCTATTCTAGCAAAGCTTTCGTTGCAAGACCTGCTAGGAAGCTGCAGTTTCATTTCATTTTTTACCAATATACTCACTCCTTCTCCTTTTAATAGGTTTCATTTTCTCTACTATAGATAGTTTATCAAACCCTGCTAGAGTCATAACCTTTCGTATTTGGTTGGACGGATTTTTTATTTTAAGTGTTCCGCCAATGCATTTCATTAGCTTGTAGCGCCCCATAACAAGGCCTATGCCTGAGGAGTCCATGAAGCTTATATTGGCAAAATCTAAAATTAAAAGTTTTGGATGGCCGGTTTGAATTTTAACATCTAAAAAAGAACGCAAGCTCGCAGCGCAATGGTGGTCTATTTCCCCACTTAAGTAGGCCACCATTGTGGAGCCTTCAAGTTTAATTTTAACATCTGTTTTTTGCATTTAAGCCTCCCAAAAAAATTTATATTAATATTAATAAAAAATATTTATTTTAATATTATGTTGAAGAGGATTAGTTTTTCTGATTCTATCATTTATGCGACGAAATAAATGTAAAATTTTAGATTTGTTTTGCTAAATAATGAAAAATTTAAAAATAGCACACTGTAGTTTAAATTTGTGAATTTTTTATTTTAAACTCGTTTTAATTATTTCCAATATTTATAAATTTTAAACAATTATATGAAGTATATTTTATATGTTAGTTATGTGAAATGTTAATATTTTGCTTAAATTAATATTTTTTAGTTTTGCATTTTAATAAATAGATGTTTAAAAAAACATATCAAAAAATATATAGTATAGTGGTAAATTTTTTAATTATATGATATACTAAGCGTTATGAAATTTTATAAATTTTAAATAGGGTATTTTTGCGTATGGAATATATTTTAGGTGTGCGGTTTCGGTGTTCTAAAAAAATTTTTTATTTTAAAACAACAGATTTTGATTATTGTGTTGGCGATGGGGTTATATGTAAAACTGTTAATAGTGTGGAGTTTGGGGAAGTTGTTTTAATATTAAATTTAGATGATTTTAATAAAAAAAACTTAATATTAGACGAGTTAAACGTATTATTACGCAAAGCCACAGAAAAGGATATTAATAAAAACGAAGAGAACAAAAAGCAAGAGAAAAAAGCTTTTGAAATAGCTGAGAGTTCAATAAAAAAATATAATTTGAATATGAAATTGGTTGGCGCATATTATTCTTTTGATAGGGTTAAGGTTATATTGTTTTTCACATCTAATGAAAGAGTAGATTTCAGGGCGCTATTAAAACGGCTTGCCTATTTGTTGCATGTTAGAGTGGAGTTGCGGCAGATAGGCATACGAGATGCAGCTAAAATTGTGTCTGGCATTGGAATATGCGGTAGGCCTTTTTGCTGTGCCACATTTTTAACAGATTTTCATCATGTAACAATAAAAATGGCAAAAGAGCAAAATTTATCTTTAAACCCTAGGAAGATATCTGGTTGTTGTGGCAAGCTTATGTGTTGTCTTAAATATGAGCAGAATGCATACGCTTTTTTAAATAAGGTGTGCCCTAAGATAGGGGCTACAGTTATGAGCCCCGATGGCGAGGGAGTTATATTAAATGGGAACCCGTTAATAGGTAAATATAGGTTAAAAATAGATACGCCATATGGGAGCACAGAAAGAGTGTTTAACAGGGAAAGTTTGAAGATAATTAAAAATAATAACGATAAAAAGTAAATTAAATAATAGTATATCTATTAGAAAGGAATTGAGTTTTGGGTAGTTTTAGTAATTATAAGGTGGCTGTTTTGTTTGGTGGTGCTTCTCCTGAATATGAGGTGTCGCTTAGTTCTTCGTATAACGTTATAAAAGGTTTATTGGGTGCTGGCTTTTCTGTGTTTCCTATAGGTATAGATAGGGCAGGGAGCTGGTTTTACTATTATGGGGACATAGAAAAAATTAAAACTGATGAGTGGCAGTTAAAAGATAACTGCAGCGTTAACATAGGCTGTAGTGGCACAAAAAAAGGAGTTTTAAAAATTAAAGAAGATGGCAGGTTTGAAATTTTAGATATAGATGTTGTTTTTGCTGTTTTACACGGCGAGAACGGAGAAGATGGCACGGTGCAAGGGCTTTTAGAATTATCTGGTATACCATATGTTGGGTGTAGCGTTTTAAGCAGTAATATATGTATGAATAAAATATTAACTCATACAGTGTTAGATGCAGCTGGCATTAAAGGCACGAGGTGGCGTGGTGTTATGAGGCGCGATATTAAAAATATAGAATTTTTGTTAGAAGATATAGCAGCTGAGTTTTCATTTCCAATATTTACAAAGCCGTCTAGTTGTGGTTCTTCTGTGGGCATAAGAAAATGTAAAAATTTAAAAGAGTTAGAAGATGGCATTAATTTTGCTTTCAAGTATGGGGACGAGGTTATATGTGAGCAGTTTATTAAAGGCAAAGAGGTGGAATGCGCGGTGTTGCAAACTAGTTCTTCTGAAATAAAGTCGTCGGCTGTTGGGCAGATAGCTGGTTATGATGATTTTTATGACTACGATTCTAAATATAAATCTTATGCTAAGCTTATAATACCTGCAAATTTAAAAGATAGTACCACAAAAAAGGTGCAAAGCATTGCTATTAAGGCGTTTGAGGCTATGCGGTGTTCTGGGCTGGCTAGGGTAGATTTTTTTGTAGATGATGACGATGAGGTGTATGTTAACGAAATAAACACTATGCCAGGTTTTACAGATATTAGCATGTATCCTAAATTGTGGGAGCATAGCGGTTTGAGCTATAAAGACCTTTTAATAACTTTAATTTTTGTGGCTATTAAGAAGAGGTAGTTTGGTTTATATTTTGAGGTGTTGTTAAATTTTATAGTAATTAAATGTTATGGTTTTTTAAGTGGTGTTAATTTGGAGGTTAAAATGGGCACCGGCAAAGAGGTAGATTTATTTATTAAGGTAGTGCAAAATATGGGTTCAAAGTTAAGCGACGGATTTGAACTTTTTACTACTGGCGTTTTAAAAAGGCATAAAGAAAAATGGGTGTTAAAATATAATAATGAATATAATGGAACGTCTAAAATTTCTTTGTTTGACGCAGGCTTTGTGGAAATTGTGTCTTGTGGTGATGTTTGTTATAATTTAAAGTTGAATAAAAGCAAGGTTACTAAGTTTGTTTGTAACACTAAAGACACATTTTCATATTTTTCTGTGGATACGAAAGATATATTTTTTGATATTAATGAAAATGGCGGCCAAATAAATTTGGAGTATTGTTTTGATGTGGGCGAAACTGGAAATATATTACAAACAAGATTAAATATATTAATTAAATAGTATGTTTTACTACGAGGTTTATGGGTTGTTTGTAGCATAGAGTTTAAATATAATTTTACGTTATGTTTAGATTTTAGTGCTATATTTTTAGTTTAGAAATGTTTAACACTTAGTGAGCAAGAAATTTTCCGTTTCTATGAGCGGTGTTGTGAATTGCGCAATACACGGCGTTTATATTGACTTTTTGCATATTATAGTATTATAATTTAATTTATAAATTGGTTATGTATAAGGTTATAAGTATTATATTCATGCTGCATTACCACCTTATAATTTGTATAAAATACCGCAGTAAAGATTATGTTATCTCAAACTGTTTGATAGTAGGGATGGAATAGCCCAAACTCATATGCCTGTGTGTGGTTATTGCGTAAGATGTTGCCGCATGCTGTTATATGTAGGCAATGCAGTTGTGGTTGAATCAGGAAGAAGCTCCAGTTTATATAAGTTGGAGTAGTTCACAATAGAAATTTGTGAAGTTAATATTTTGAAATATAAATTGAAAGGGCTATTAAAATGGAAGATGTTTATAGTTTAAGTTTAAAGCAGGTTTATGATATGTTGCGGCGCAGTGTCCAAAATTTGTGTGATAAGTATGGAGTTGAATATTGCATAAACTTTTTTGTGGAGGAGCCACAGGTGTTGGAGTTTGGGGATTTTGCTAGCAATGTGGCGATGGTTGCGGCAAAGCATTTTAAATTACCGCCTTTAAAGTTGGCAGAAGAAATAGTGGCGAATATGCCATTAAATAATAGTTATTTTGCAAAATGTGAAATTAAAAAGCCAGGCTTTATAAACTTTTTTTTTAATAATGAGTGGTATGTTGAGGCTTTGCAGAATATATTAAGTAGCGGCACTAGTTTCGGCCGCACAAATTTTGGTAAAGGTGAGAAGGTGCTTTTAGAGTTTGTGTCAGCCAACCCTACAGGCCCTATGCATATTGGTAATGCGCGAGGCGGTGCTATAGGCGATAGTTTGGCTGAATGTTTTAAGTTTGCTGGGTTTAATGTAGAGAAAGAGTTTTATGTTAATGATGCAGGCAACCAAATAGAGAAATTTAAAAAAAGCTTAGCCATACGTTATGAGCAAATTTATAAAAAAACGCCAAATTTTGTTATGCCGCAAGATTGCTATCAGGGAGAAGATATAATTAAGCATGCTAAAGATTTTGCTAAAATTTATGGTGAAAAGTATGTTAATAGCTCAAAGCAAGAAATGGAGCAAGCTATTTTAGATTATGCTTTGCCTATAAATATAAAAAATTTAGAATCAGACCTTTTAAAATATAAGGTTGAGTATGATAACTGGTTTTTTGAGAGCAATTTATATAAAGATAAAAAAATATATGAAGTTATAGATATTTTAACCGAAAAAGGTTATACATTTGAAAAAGACGGGGCTTTATGGTTTGGATATAGTAAATGTGGCGGTGCTAAAGATGAAGTTTTAATAAGAGATAACAAAATTCCCACATATTTTGCGTCTGATATAGCATATCACTACAACAAGTTTAAAGTTCGGGGTTTTAGTAGAGCTATAAATATTTGGGGTGCCGACCATCACGGGCATGTAGATAGGCTAAAGGCAGCTTTGAGCGTGTTAGGCGTTGAGCGAGCTTCGCTTTATGTGGTTCTTATGCAGATGGTGCGTATTGTAAAAAGAGGGGAAGCTGTAAAGCTTAGTAAGCGTTTGGGGAATAGTGTAACGCTAAACTCTCTTTTAGATTTAATTCCTATTGATGTGGCTAGGTTTTTCTTTAATATGCGTGAGCCAAACTCACATTTTGATTTTGATTTAGACCTTGCATGTGAGCAGTCGGATAATAACCCTGTTTATTATGTGCAATATGCTTATGCTAGAATTTGTGGTATTTTGAAAAAGCTCGCGGGCTTTAATTTTTCGCTGTCCGCGAATTTTAGTTTACTTAATAGTTTTGAGGAGCTAGATCTTATAAAACATATAGCAAAGTTCCCGTTCGAAATTATAGAGGCTGTTAAAAGTTATAATCCATCTAAAATTGTTAGATTTTGCTTAGATGGGGCTGCTAAGTTTCATAAATTTTACGGAGTTTGTAGAATAAAAGGCGAAGCTGCAGATTTGGTTAGCGCGCGGTTGGGTTTGTGCGAAGCTGTACGGATAACGTTAAAGAATGCGTTTAATATATTAAAAATAGAGGCACGAGAGGAAGTATAAAGCAATTTGAACGCTCTTAGTAAATTTTTAAGACAATATGCTAAAAGCAGTAATTTGAGGCTTTTTATGCCTGGGCACCAGGGCAGGTGTTGCTTTTTAAATAGAGAAATATCAC
The DNA here is from genome assembly GCA_946411985.1 of uncultured Clostridiaceae bacterium. GTDB lineage: Bacteria > Bacillota > Clostridia > Oscillospirales > Ruminococcaceae > RUG12519. The sequence goes on along the minus strand of CAMKFY010000018.1, from coordinate 1,383 downwards.
CTATGCTGGATATAACAGAAATTAAAGGTGCAGATAGTTTATATTATAGTGATGGTGTAATTAAAAATTTGGAAGAATATATATCTAAATTATACGGTTCATCTGCATATATATCTGCTGGGGGCTCAACTCTTTGTGTTCAGGCTATGATTTGGCTTTTAAAAGGCAGAAAAATTGTAGCGGCACGAGGCGCGCATATTAGTTTTTATAATATCTGCGCTATTTTAGGTATATCACCATTTTTTATAGGCAACAGCAGAACTGTAGAATATGTAGATGTAGAGAATGCATTGCTAAATGTTGGGCGTAATGCGGTTTTATATGTTACGTCGCCTAACTACTATGGCGAAGTTTTAGATATAAAAAAAATTAAAAATATATGTGATAAATTTGGTGCTATACTAGTGGTAGATAATGCGCATGGTGCGCACCTTAAATTAACAAAGAAAAATTTGCACCCAATATCAAATGGAGCGGATATGTGTTGTGATAGCCTACATAAAACATTACCAGCTCTAACAGGGGCTGCTGTGTTGCACACAAAGCCTGGCATGTTTAATCGAGATCAGGTTAAAAAAGCAATGGCATTGTTTGGAAGCAGTAGCCCATCATATTTGATAATGGATTCTATTGGCCTTTGTGTAGATTGGATAAAAGAATACGGCAATTCTAGCTTTATGGAACTGGAGCTTAAAAAGAAGCATCTTGTGGAAAAATTAGAACTCCCATTTTTAAACACCGACCCAGCAAAGCTGACAATAGATTGTTCACAATTAAAAGGCGGCGTTGAAAATGCGTTGCGTGTTATAAGAGCGCATAATATAGAGCCGGAGTTTTATAATTTTATGTTTATATGTTTTATAATAACCCCGTTTTTAAATGAAAAAGATTGGCTTAGGCTATATAAAGCGTTAAGTGGCTTATTAAAGTTGCGAACTGTTAGCTCAAGCTGTGTTAAATTTACAAAATTTAAATTTATTAAGGTTTTAACATTAACTGAAGCCTTAAAATTAGAATATGAAAATGTTAGTTTGCAAGATGCAAACTCTAGGTTATGCGGTGGAGTAATATTTAGTGAAATTCCTGGTGTGCCAATCTTGGGGTATGGCGAATTAATAACAAAAGATATTATAAATTTTTTAGATATGCTTAATTTAAAAACGGTGCCAGTTATTAAAGATGAAAAACATCTGCCGTTTAACAAAATGTAATGGTGTTAGTGTTATAAATTAAGGTTTATATGTTTTTAGAATAATATTAGTTTGCAAGATGCAAATTCTAGGTTATGCGTTGGAGTAATATTTAGTGAAATTTTTTGCGTACCAATTTTGGGGTATGGCGAATTAATAACAAAAGATATTATAAATTTTTTAGATATGCTTA
>CAMKFY010000017.1 GCA_946411985.1 uncultured Clostridiaceae bacterium | reverse complement strand
CAAAATAGGTTATCTGCGTTTATATATTTAGTATCTGAGCTTTTAATTATATTGTCTTCAATTTCTTTTATTATGCCATTTTCAATTAATATATCTTTTTTTTTAACATATTCTTTGAAAACAACATTAGCGTTTTTTATTAAAAACTTCATAAAACTATAAACTCCAAAAATTTTATATATAAATACCCTTTAATTTTTACAAAAAATCTGAACATATTTTTAAAAAACAGTTCAGCACAAAAAAGTTTCTATTGACCTCTATCCAACTTCATTATATATTATAAAATCTTTGTTGTCTAGTTTATATCTATTTAATTTTAAACTATATTAAATGAATATATATAAAAGTGCTAAAATTAGTTCGTTTGATGCTTTTTTATTTTTGAGCATATTAATTAAAATTAAAACAAACATTTTGTCTTGGCGTATGTTTTTAGATATTGCGTTAATTAATTCTTTAAATATTTCGTCGGATGTTAAGTTAGATGTTAATTTGTTTTCACTACTAGTGTTTGCGTCGTTTTTGTATGCGTTTTCTCTATATTTGTTTTCGTTATAGCTAAAGTTGAGATGTTTAAATTTTTCTTCAAAATTTGACATTATAGATATCCTGCCTTTCAAAGCGCAATTATACAATAAATATTAACCAGTAAAATTTTATTAATAAAAAATTTTTTATAGAACAAATAATATAGTTTATAGTTAAATTTCACAGATTTATATTGCTAAAAAATATATTTTGTAGACTAATTATTATTAAAAATATATAAATATTTACTTTTTAATTAATTTATGTAGAGCTTTTGAGTGTAGTAGTGCTAAGTTTTATTAAAAAAACTTTTCAAAGCGTAATTATACAATAAAATATTTAACCAGTAAAATTTTATTAATAAAAAATTTTTTATATTTAAATACCAAATATGTATTTATACCATTTATTATATTTAGCAAAAAATTAACTAATCCAAGCATTATTTTTAACATGTTACTAATAAAGAAATATTCCTGCCAAAACAAACAGGCAGGAATATTTCTTTATTTTTAAAATTAAATTAATACATAGGAGGTTGAGGCATGCTTTGCTGATCTTTATTTGTTTCTGGCAATTTTGTAACTACAGCCTCAGCTGTTAACACCATACTAGACACAGAAGCAGCGTTTTGTAAAGCGTTTCTTGTAACTTTGGCAGGGTCTACAATTCCCGCACTTAACATGTCCGCATACACGTTATTAGCAATATCATAACCATAATTACAATTATCACTATCCAATAATTTGTTAATTATAACGGGAGCGCTATCTTCAAGCCCAGCGTTTATTAACATTTGCTTAAGTGGCGCGCTAAGCGAATTTAAAACTATATTTGCCCCAGCAATCATGTCACTATTGCATTCGCAAGAGCCACCACAAGCAGGATCGCTTTTAGAATTTATACGTTCTCTTAATTCTTTGCTAGCAACAATTAATGCAACTCCCCCGCCAGGCACTATTCCTTCCTCAACTGCGGCTTTAGTTGCAGACAAGGCGTCTTCAATGCGCAACTTTTTCTCCTTCATTTCCACCTCTGTGGCAGCGCCAACCTTTATAACGGCCACTCCGCCAGAAAGCTTTGCCAAACGTTCTTGCAACTTTTCTCTATCAAAATCTGACGTGGTAGACTCTATTTGAGACTCAATCTGAGCTTTTCTAGCGCTAATATCTTCAGCTCTGCCTCCACCATCAACGATAACAGTGTTTTCTTTATTTACTTTAACTTGCCGTGCGCAACCCAGCATATCTGTTGTAACATCTTTTAATTCTATGCCAACCTCGGAAGACACAACAGTAGCTCCTGTTAAAACTGCAATATCTTGGAGCATTTCTTTTCGCCTATCTCCAAACCCAGGAGCTTTAACGCCAACCACAACGAACGTGCCACGCAACTTATTTAATATTAGAGTGGAAAGCGCTTCGCCCTCAATATCTTCAGCTATAATTAAAAGTTTTTTTCCTTCTTGCATTATATGCTCTAAAAGTGGCACTAAATCTGCAATAGTTGAAATCTTTTTATCTACTAACAAAATATATGCATCATCTAGCACTGCTTCCATCTTTTCTGCATCGGTGCAGAAATATGGAGTTATGTAACCTCTATCAAATTGCATACCTTCCACAACTTCGCTATATGTCTCTGCAGTTTTAGATTCTTCCACAGTTATAACGCCGTTAGAGCCCACCTTTTCCATTGCTTGAGCTATTAATTTGCCTACCTGTTCGTTACCGGAAGAAACTGTGGCAACGCGTTCAATATCTGCAGAGCCCGACACTGGGTTGGCTTTTTCTTTTATAATTTCTACAACAATATCAGCAGCTTTTTTCATACCCTCTTTCAACATCATAGAGTTTACATTATTAGACACCAACCTCATGCCCTGGTCAACCATTTTTTGCGCTAAAACAGTAGCTGTTGTTGTTCCATCTCCAGCCCCATCATTTGTTTTAATAGAAACTTCTTTAAGAAGTTGCGCACCCATATTTTCAACAGGGTCTTTTAACTCTATCTCTTTTGCTATTGTAACACCATCATTTACAACTTTAGGCGCACCATAATTTCCATCTAATATAACATTCCTACCTCGTGGGCCTAAAGTTACCTTAACAGTATTAGCTAATTTATCTATGCCTCTTTGCAAAGCTTTTCTTGCTTCTTCCGAAAAAATTATTTCTTTTGGCATAACCAAAACCTCCAATATTTTTGTAAAATTTTTATTAATAAATGAATCAATTAAATGTATGTAACCAAAACTACTCCACTTTAGCTAAAACGTCCGATTGGCGAATTATTGTGTATTCTGCGCCATCTATTTTAACCTCTGTGCCTGAATATTTTGAAATAAGAACTTTATCTCCAACTTTAAGTTCCATTTTAACCTCTTTACCGTCTACATTTCCACCAGGCCCTACAGCTACAACCTCGGCCACTTCTGGCTTTTCTTTAGCACTTGAAGCGAGTATTATTCCTCCTTTGGTAGTTTCTTTTGCTTCTTGCATTTTTATAACTACCCTGTCACCTAAAGGTTTAATGTTCATATTTAACAATCCTCCTATTCATATCTTTTTATATTTAAGTTTGATTAAATTTTAGCACTCTGCGAAACTGAATGCTAACTAATTTTGATTTTACTATTTTTTTTATCAAAAATCAATAGATTAATTAAAAAAAAGTTATTTTGTAAAAAAATACTAAATATTCATATTGTTTTTATGCAATTTAGCTATAAAATATATTATTTGTTCTATAAAAAAATTTTTATTAATAAAATTTTACTAGTTAATATTTACCAATCATAATGTAATTAATTTTAAAAATAAAATAGTTTTATCGTTTGGTTAATGTAGTTATTTGTGCATTCGGAAATATACTAAATGATATATTATTTGTTAAATAATTTATTGGTTTTATTATATAAAAATAATATAAATTTTGGACTAATTTGTTTTATTGTATATGTTAATTTTGTGTATATGTTAATTTTGGCAAGGATATATATTTTATTATATTATATAATTATTTATAATTAGTAACTGTAAATGATAGGTTTTAGTTAAAAAAAATATGGATTTAATATATTTAATGCAAAATGGTACACAGATTAATACTTAAATGTAAAATCGTGAGTTAAATTTGTTAAATCTATTAAAAAAGCAAAAGTTGTTTGCTGAGCATATGTAATTATTAATTTTAGAGTTAATATTTAGGCAGGCAACAATAATTATATAAACCTTTATTATCAATCATAGTTTTGGATAAATTTAATATCAAAAATATATTTCAAAATTTTTTAAAATTTTAAGAACATTTAAATTTATATAATCTAGAATTAGTTAAATAATTTTTTATAATTCTACCAAATCATAGGAATTGTTATATGTTTTAGGTATATGTAACACGTTTATTAATTATATTATTTTATATTTGAAAATTTTTGTTGCAATTGTTTTTAGATTTTAATATAATTATAGGGTGTGCTGCAAGGTAGTTTTGGGTTAAAGAAGGTTTTAAAATTTGTTAGAAAGTTTTTAACTTAAATTAAATTTTGAAAGGGAGTGCTTTTAATTTGGAAAAATTTTTAATTGAGGTATCTGCAAGGCATGTTCATTTAAACAGCGACGCTGTTAATGTTTTATTTGGCAAAGATTATAATTTGAAAGCAAAAAGGAATCTTTCGCAAAAAGGGCAATATCTTTGTGAAGAAAAAGTAACCGTTATTGGGCCCAAAGCTAAGTTTGATGGTGTATCTGTTGTAGGCCCTGTTAGGAAAAATTCTCAGGTGGAGCTTTCAAAAACAGATGCTAGAAAAGTAGGTATAGATGCGCCTATTCGCGAATCTGGTGATTTGAAAGGTAGCGGCAGCTGTAAGATAGTTGGGCCAAAAGGAGAGGTAAATTTAGAAGAAGGCGTTATAGTTGCTAAAAGGCATTTGCATGCTGATAATAAAGATGCGGAACTTCTTAATGTTAAAGATGGTGATATTGTTTGCGTTAATATTTGTTCTAAAGATAGGTCTGCCATTTTAAAAGATGTTGTTGTTCGCGTGTCTGACAATTTTACTTTGTCAATGCATATAGACGTTGACGAGTCTAACGCAATCAATTTTTCTGGGGAAAAGGGAGAAATTATTAAGGTGTAATTATATTGGTAGATTGAGGTTGATGTTTTTATGGGGGAAGTTGGCTTTTTTTCATATAAGGGTAAGCCTTTGGTGAGAAAGGGCAGCATTATTTATTATGGATATATGCAAGATGATGTTGTTGCTATGCTAACCGTTGAGCAAAGCCACGATTATATGGATTTGAAAATAAGTGACAGAATACTTTTGCAGTTAATATCTACAAACCCAAACACTAAACCAAACGATATAGTTGTAAAATACACGGTTAAGTATGGTTTATATGAGGCACTAGATATAGCTGGCATATGGATAGATAGGTATTCTAATAAATCAGGTATTTAACATAAGTGTAGTATAATATTTTGTTTATATTGTGAGGAGATTTTTTATGGTTTTAAAGTTGAAGAAGAACATGTTAATTAATATTTTGTTTGGTTTTTTTATCCTTATATTTTTCGTATTTGTTTTTCTAATAACACGGCGTTTTAACGATGGTGATGAGTGGGTTAAAAGAATTGGTGATAAAAAGATTTCTTCGTCTGAATATTTACTTATGCTAACAACTGGCATTGTTGAAGCAGAGGGCTCATTAAAAAAGAATGATAAATTTGGTAGCATAACTTTAGAAGATTTTAAAACTAGTAATTTTAACGGTAAGCCCACGCTAGAGTATGTGGAAAACAAAGCAAAGGAAACATTAGATACATTTTTGGTTAATAGAGTGCGATTTGAAAAATTGGGTTGCAAATTTGACGAAAAGGAGCAGGAGGAAATACAAAGATCCTCGGAGGACGGGTATAAATATTTTAACAATGGTTGGCAGGGTTATAAAATAGGTATATCTCAAAAAACGCTCAATGATTATATTGTAGATGTTAAGAGAATTGAGAAGATAAGAGAAAAGCTTTATGGAGATGGGGGAGAATACGCTGCAACAGACGATATGCTTTTGGGGCTTGCAAACAATAATATGTTAAAATATAAAAAGATAACAATATCAAAACGAGATAAAACTGACAATGAAAAAGATAAAGATAAGGATAAAGATAAAAAAGAGGAAAAAAAAGAAGAAAATAACGTTAACATTTCTGAAGTTATTTCAAATATAACAAACAAATTAAAAGAGGGCAAAGACTTAAAAGAAATAGAAAAGGAATATGAAGATGAAAAAACGGGTGTTCGCGTGAGCGCTAGCGATGTTTTTGATTTTACGCAGGATTCTGTAGTGAATGCAGAAAAAAAATATAAAGATAATAAGAAAAAAGAAGAGGAAGATTTTATAAAGGAATTCAATATTGGTGACATTAAAGAAAAAGATGTTAACGACAAGGGTGGCAGTGTATATCAAAGATTGGATATAAAGAAAGAAGATTTGGCTAAGCGTAAACAAGATCTTAACGGTTTATATATGGAAGAAAAAGAAAAAGAGCTTGTGGAACAGGAAAAAAAGGAAAACCCAATAGTAGATAACAAAAGGGCTTTTAAAAAGTATACTGCCTCCATACAAGCAGGCAAGGTGTTTGCAAACCAGTTAGAAGCGCCAATGATGAGATAAAAAATGGTGCGGCTAAGAGGACTCGAACCTCCACTGAATTACTTCAACCAGAACCTGAATCTGGCGCGTCTACCAATTTCGCCATAGCCGCATAAAACCTACACATTCATTGTATATTAATATTTTTGAAAAGTCAATTTATATTTTTATGTTAATTTGAAAATAATATTTGACAAATTTCACAAAATATGTTAAGGTGAAGTGTAGTTTGATATGATTTTGTAAGGCTAGGTTTTTAGAACCTGGTCTTTTATGTTTAAATAACTTTTAGGAGTATTTTTATATATGAACTTATTAGAAAATTTGCGTGCTAGTTTGGAGCCTATAATTTTAAGTTTTGGCGTTAATGTATGGGATATAGTTTTGGAAAAAGAAGGGAAGAACAAATTTTTAAGAATATACATTTTTAGAAGTAGTGGAGCAAGCATAACGTTAGATGATTGTGAAATGGTGTCTAAGGCTGTTTCAAAAAGGTTGGATGATATAGATATTATAAAGAGTAGATATTATTTAGAGGTGTCTTCTGTGGGCGTTGGCAGAAAGTTAACAAAGGAGAAGCATTTTTTAAATTCTATTGGTAGTAAGGTTTATATTAAGTTTAAACGTCATTTTACCGAATTTAAAAATTTAAAAGGTGTTTTAAAGGAATATGCATTAAATAAAATTAAAATTGAGAATAAGGGCGAAATTTTTGAATTTTTGCTTGAGAACTGTTCTTATGTAAAATTAGATGATGAAATGTAAAAATTCACATTTATGTTTGGTATAAATTTAAATATTAAAAGAATATAAGTGTAAACAGGTATTTTTTGTTTTTCTAATATTGAGAGGATATGTTAACAGGAAGGAATTATTTAGGATGAGTACAAAACAGGAAAAAGAATTTTTTGAAGCTTTAAGTTATATTTCAACAGAAAAAGGGGTAGACGTTTCTTCTATTGTTAAAAAGCTTGAAAGTGCTATTATTTTAGCAGTTAGAAAGCAGTATGGTGGAGTTGAAAAAATAAATGTTGTTATAGACACTAAAAATTTAAATTTTAATGTGTCTTTTTCGAAGCTTGTTGTTGAAGAAGTTAAAAATCCTTTAAATGAAATATCTTTGCAAGATGCCAAATCTATTTATAAATATGTTAAAATTGGGGAATATATTGAAATAGATGTAGATTCTAAAAGAATAGGAAGGCTGGCAGCGCAAGCGGCAAAGCAGCAAATAATGCAGGGCATTAGAGAAGTTGAAAGGGAAAATATTTTAGAAAAGATGGGGGGCAAGGTAGGCCGAATATTGAATGTTAAAGTTGAAGCTATAGACCCAGTTTTTGGAAATATTGTTTTCAAAATAGATGGAAACGAGGTAATACTATTTAAAAATCAACAACTTTTAAGTGATAATTTTTCCGTTGGCGATATGGTTAAGGTATACGCCATAGAAGTAGATTTTAGTGGGTCTGGTTCTTTAATTAAAATATCAAGAACGCATCCAGATTTTGTTAAGAAGCTTTTTGAGTTAGAAGTTCCTGAAATAGAGGAAGGCAAGGTGGAAATAAAGCGTGTGGCGAGGCAACCTGGAGTTCGAAGTAAAATAGCTGTTTACAGTTATGACGAAAATTTAGACCCTATAGGTTGTTGTATAGGCTCTAAAGGCATACGTATAGAGGCTGTTATGCATGAGTTAAATGGCGAGAAAATAGATATGGTGAAGTACAGTGACGATGAAAAAAAGTTTGTGGCGTCGGCTTTAGCGCCAGCAAGTGTAGCTGAGGTGGAAATTTTAAAAATAGAAGGCGTAGAGAAAATTGCTTATGTGGCCGTGCCAGCTTCGCAAACCTCGTTAGCAATTGGAGTAAACGGCGTTAACGTTAAGTTAGCTGCAATGCTTACTGGCTTTAAAATAGACATAAGCACGCAAAATGTTTTAGGCGTTGAAGGGTTTAAAAGCACCGTGCAGGAGAAGCTTAAAAGCAGATTAAAAAAGCTTTCAGATGTTAAAATAGTTAAAGGGCCTAAAAAGTCTAAGGAAGAGTTAGATGAAGAGGAAGATATTCATGCGCTAGAGGTGGAGCGAATGTTAAGAGAATGTGACAAGGTTAAAAAGGTTAGGTAGGTTTGTTTAGGGGATATTTTTATGTTAAAAAAAAAGCATGAGCCTATAAGGCTTTGCATAGCTTGCAGAAAGAAAGATTTTAAATATAATCTTTTAAGAGTGGTTAAGAATAAAAGTGGATATATATTTGTAGATTATTCTAAAAAGGCTAGTGGGCGAGGGAGCTATGTTTGCAGTTGTGAAAAATGTGTTAAAATTTTGAGAAAGAAGAAAAGTTTGCAAAAAATGTTTAAGTGTGTTGTGAAAGATGAAATTTATTTAGAACTAGAAAGCAGAGTTGGCATGCTTTAAATTTTGTTCTTATTTTATAGTATAGTAAGGTTAAATTTAGGGGTGATGTTTTTTTATGATGAAAAAATATAAAATATCTGAGTTAGCTAAAGATTTGAAGTTGGCTTCTAAGGAGCTTGTGGAGTCTTTAAAAAAATATTTTAAGAAGCCGCCAAAAACAACAACAAGCCTCACAGATGAGGAGGCAAATATAGCCTTAGAACTATATTCTCAGAAAAACCAGGTAGATAGTTTTGAAGAATATTTTAAGTCTGCAGATTTGAAATATTCTGAAAATGGAAATATGGCGGAGAAATTACACAATGCAAACGATGCGCAAAACGTAGAAAAGGGAGAAAATTTAAAACCTACTGCCATTGAAAAAAGCTCAGATAAGTTAGAAAAAAAAGTTGATAACATTGCCCAAAAGGAAAAAACGTTTGAAAATGTAGAAGAAAAGGAGCATGTTGAAAAGGCAGAAAATAAGAAAGCCAAATTTGAAAAAGCTCCCCCAAAAAAGGAAAATGTTAAAAATTTAACTGCAAAGAATGTTAAAGATGTTAAAGAAAAAAAAGAGAAACCTATAACCATAACATTAAAAAAATCTGAAAAGCCAAATGCAAGCTCTGAAGTTTTACATGAAGAGGAAAATAAAAAATTTGTATCTACAAAAACTTCTCAGGTTAATTTTGATAAATATAATGAGCGATATGAGAATATAGCTAACGATAATAAAATTAAAGACAGCTTTCAAAATAAGAAGAAATTTAAAAAAAAGGTTGTGCAAAAAAATTTAAAGAAAAAAGAAACAGAGGCTCAGAAGTTGCAGCGTTTGGCTTTAGAGAAGGCACGTCAACAAAAATTAAAAATAAGCATACCAGATTCTATTGTTGTGTCGGAATTGGCGTTGCGGCTTAAGGTTAATGTGGCTCAGGTTATAAAGCAGTTAATGGCACTTGGAGTTATGGCTAATGCTAATGAAAATATAGATTTTGATACTGCTTCAATAGTTGCGTCTGAGCTTGGCGCTAACGTGGAGCATGAGGTAACCGTTACAATAGAAGAAAGGCTTTTTGAAGAGCAAGAAACAAAAGATGAAGTTTTATTACCAAGAGACCCAGTTGTGGTGGTGGTGGGGCATGTAGACCACGGTAAAACTAGTCTTTTAGATAAAATAAGAAACACAAATATTATTTCTTCTGAGGCAGGCGGAATAACACAGCATATTGGAGCGTACACCGTTAAAATTGGGAATAAAGGCATAACATTTTTAGATACTCCTGGGCATGAGGCGTTTACTGCTATGAGAATGCGCGGAGTTAACGTTACAGATATTGCAGTGTTGGTTGTGGCTGCTGATGATGGCATAATGCCGCAAACTAAGGAAGCTATAAACCATGCTAAGGCTGCTAAGGTGTCTATAATAGTGGCTATAAATAAAATAGATAAACCGCAGGCCAATGTGGAGAAAATAAAAAATGAGCTTACAGAATACGGTTTGGTTCCAGAAGAATGGGGAGGGGACGTTATATGCGTTCCAGTGTCTGCTAAAACGGGTGAAGGGATTTCTCAACTTTTGGAAATGATAGATTTGGTGGCGGAAGTTAAGGAGTTAAAAGCATGCAAAGATAGCTTTGCAAAAGGCTCGGTAGTGGAAGCATATTTAGATAAGGGCAGGGGGCCTGTTGCCACGCTTCTTGTTCAAAGTGGCACGTTAAAGGTGGGCGATTATGTTATAGCTGGCATGGCTTTGGGTCGTGTTAGAGTTATGTTAAACGATAAAGGCAAAAGAGTTCATTCTGCTGGGCCTTCCACTCCTGTGGAGATAACAGGGCTTTCACAGGTGCCTTTTGCTGGGGATGCATTTAATGCGGTTTCAGATGAAAAGTTAGCAAGAGAATTGGTGGAAAAGCGAAAAGAAATAGAAAAAACTAAGCAGTTTGAGGAAAATAAAGTAAGCCTTGATAATATATTTAGTCAAATTAAACAAGGGCAACGGCACACCATAAACATTATAGTTAAAGCCGATACGCAAGGCTCTGTAGAGGCCATAAAAGGCTCTTTAGAAAAGCTTTCTAACGATGAAGTTAAAATTAGTATAATTCATGGCGCAGTTGGGGCTATAAGTGAATCTGATGTTAATTTGGCTTTGGCTTCTAAGGCTGTTGTTGTGGGCTTTAATGTTCGGCCAAATTCTATAGTTAAAAATTTAGCTCAGGCTGATGGAGTGGAAATTAGGCTTTATAGAGTAATATATGATGCCATAGAAGATTTGGAAAAGGCTATAAATGGCATTCTTGCTCCAAAAGAGCGTGTGGTAGAGTTAGGCTCAGCAGAAGTGTTGCAGGTGTATAAAATATCAAATGTTGGGACGGTTGCGGGTTGTTATGTTAATTCTGGTAAGGTTTTAAGAAAGGCAAATGTTCGGCTTGTGCGCGATGGCATTGTTGTAGCTCAAGATAATATAAAATCTTTAAAGCGGTTTAAAGATGATGTTAAAGAGGTGTTAAAAGAGTTTGAGTGTGGCATTGGGCTTGAAAAGTTTAATGATATTAAAGTTGGTGATGTTTTAGAATTTTTTATTATAGAACAGATAAAAGACAAGGTTTAGTTTGTTTAATTGTGGGGGAATTAAAATGAGTTTTAGATGTGAACGAGCAGAAGAAAATATAAGAAGGCAGGTGAGCCTTGTAATAAGAAATTTAAAAAATATGTCTTTAGCTTCTAAGCAAATTAGTGTTGTTTGCGTTAAGGTTAGCAGAGATTGTTCTTTTGCTAAAATATATATCAGTTCTATTAAGGGCATTGTTTACGCAAGGCAGGCCTTAGTTTTTTTAAATAGAGCCGCTGGTTTTATACGTCATGAAATATCTAAAAACTTAAAGCTAAAAAAGGTGCCCAAGTTAGATTTTTTAGCAGAAGATTATATAAAATATAATGAACATATGGAGGAGCTTTTTTTAAAAATAAGGAGTTAAGGGTTTTAAGCGCGTCAGGCCTTATTTTTTTAAATAGAATATAAATGTAAAAAAATTGCAAGATTGTTTAAAGTATGGTATAATGCAGCATATCAAATATAGATTGATTGCAGGTGTGGTTATTTATATTTTATTATAAGAGCTGTGTGGTGGAGTAATATTTTATGAGCGTAGGTGTGGAGCGTGTTGTTAAATTTTTGCGCGATAATGATAATTATTGCATTTTGTGTCATAAAAATTTAGATGGTGACACGTTAGGTGGGGCTTATGCGCTTTTTTATGCACTTTTAGAAATTGGGAAGAAAAGCAAAGTGCAGGTTATGGGTAAAGAGCATATGGAAAAGTTTGATTTTTTATACCCTAAAAGTGGTTGTGAGTTAAGTTTTGATGTGGAGAATTTTATAACTGTAGATGTGGCAGATTTGATGCTGCTAGATGAAAATTTTCGAGATAAGGCTTTTTCGTTGTGTATAGACCATCACGATTCAAATAAAATACCAGCGCGTTTAAAATTTGTAGACCATGAGCGTGCTGCCGCTTGTGAGTTAATATATTTAATATTAAAAGAGCTTGGTGTTAATTTAAATAAAAATATATTAAACTGTTTATATACTGGGATATGCACAGATACAGGTTGCTTTAAATTTTCTAATGTAACTCCATTAACGCATAAAATAGCTGCGGAGTTAATAGAAAAAGGCGCAGATTTTAGCAGTATTAATTTTTACATGTTCGATAATAAAACTAGAGCAAGGTTACAGTTAGAAAAGGAGATAATATCTAATTTAGAATATTATTTTAATGGAAGGTGTGCTTTGGTTTTCGTAACGCAGCAGATTATAAATAATGTTAATGCCACAAAAGAAGATTGCGCAGATATAGCCTATATTCCTGCTTGTGTGCACGGAGTTTGTGTGGCCATAACAGCAAAGCAGGAGCAGGAATATTGTTATAAAATATCTGTACGTGCTAGAAATGGTTATAGTGCTAATATTTTTTGTAGACGGTTTGGTGGTGGTGGGCATGAGGCTGCTGCTGGTTGTATGGTAAATGGTAATATAGGTTTGGTGCGCGAGAAGTTAATATGTGCTTTAAAGGAGGAGTTTTTATTTTAGCAAGTGGAATACTAGTTATAAATAAACCGTACGGTTGCACCTCTTTTGACGTTATTTTTAAATTAAGGCGTATATTAAAAATAAAAAGAATAGGCCACGCAGGCACGTTAGACCCAATTGCTACAGGTGTGTTGCCGGTGTTTTTTGGCAAGGCTACGAAAGCCATAAATTTTTTGCCTAATAGCAATAAAGAATATGTGGCTGGTTTTAAGCTAGGTTTTAACACCGATACTTTAGATATAACAGGCAGAGTTTTAAATAGAAAGATTAGTAAAATAACAGAGAAAGATATAATTTCAATTATTCCTAATTTTAAAGGCGAGTTGAAGCAGCTACCGCCTATGTATTCTGCTGTTAAGGTGAACGGGGAAAAGTTATACAATTTGGCAAGGCAGGGCAAGGTTATAAACAGAAAGGAACGTATTGTAAATATATATAATTTAGAGCTTTTGCAGTTTAACGAAGTTAGACAGGAAGGGGTTTTGCTAATTTTTTGTTCTAGTGGCACATATGTGCGCAGTTTAATAGACGATATAGGCAGGGCGCTTGGTGTATTTGGTACACTTTCTAGTTTGGTGCGTAGCTTTTCTTGTGGGTTTTATTTAAAAGATTCTGTGAAGCTTGAATATATTGTTGGCTTAGAAGATATTGAGCAGCTGTGTTCGTTAATATTGCCAGTTGAGAGTGTTTTTAAGGGCTTTAATAGGTTAAATATTAATATTTCTCAACGAAGTAAATTTTTAAATGGTGTTAAATTAAGTTTAGGTGGGGTTTGTAATATAAAAGGCATTGTTAGTGTGTATTGTGAGAATGAATTTTTAGGGCTTGCGCACAATGAAAATGGTTTTTTAAAAATAGATAGGCTGTTTAAATAGTGAATATAGCGAACGGCTTAGTTTTGTTTAAATTTTAAATTTTTTAGTGTTAAATGCGTTATTAGTGTGTTTATATTGTGCGAGTTAATTTTTAGGAGTTTAACATAATTAAAACGGTAAAAATATTTTATGTTTAAATAATGCTAGTTGGAGTGGGCTATTTTGAGTATTGCTTCCTATGAGGATTGTTTTAAAGTTTTTAAGTTTATAATAAAAATTAAAAATAAAACGGCAGTAGCAATTGGTGTTTTTGACGGAATGCATATTGGGCATAGAAGTGTAATTTCAAGTTTGGTTAAAAGTTCGTATATGCCTGTTGTGTTTACAATAGATATGACAAATAAGGTTGCTAAATCTAAGAATAATTTTAGCTTTTTAAATAGTAGTAGCGAAAAGTTTTATATGTTAAAAAAAATGGGCGTTAAAGTAGTGTTATCGGTGCCTTATGAAAATATTAAGAATTTAGATTACGTGCAATTTTTTGAGGATGTCCTAATAAAAAAATTAAACGCTAAGTTAATAGTTTGTGGTAAAAACTTAAAATTTGGGAAAGATAATAAAGGAGACGTTTTAAAGCTCAAAATGTTAGCTAAGATGCATAGTGTTAACGTTAAAGTTTTAGAGCTTTTAAATGTGTGCGGTGAGCCTGCTTCGTCTTCTAGGGCACGTTTAGCTTTAAAAGATGGGAATTTGCCGCTGCTAAATAGTATTTTAGGGCGTAATTTTTTTATAAACTTTAAAATATTAAATTTTAGATATTATAATAATTTTATTGTTTTTAAAAATGTGTTTGGTGTAAATTTTACTGTTCCTCATAGTGGGCTTTATATTACTAAAGCTTTAATCTGTGGGAATTTATACCCTAGCGTTAGTTATGTTGAAAGGTTAAATGGCTCATATATTGTTAAGGTTTATATGCATAATTTTTTTAAAGCTAACCCTAAAGGTGAATATTTGCGTTTAATTTTTTTAAAATATTTATATTAGCTATTGATTTTTGAATTTATATTTTATATAATGAAGTAGTTGTGTTTACTGCTTGGGGGCGTGGCGCAGTTGGGAGCGCGTTTGAATGGCATTCAAGAGGTCGTGGGTTCGAACCCCATCGTCTCCACCATACTTTTTATATATTTGTTTTATTGTTTTTATATATTTTGTAATAGCCCACGGTATTGGTATTATTAAAATGAACAGTATATATGTTTTTATTGTTATTACGAATGTTTTGTAGTAATTTTTTTTTGCCATTTTAAAAGACATAACTATTCTGTCTGCCGGTTTATTTTCTTTAAAGATTGGTGTATATGCAAAATTTGTTAATATTAAAAGCCATAATGTAGCTCCTAAGCTAGCGGCTAATGGCGCTAAAATTATAAAGTTTTTATATTTTAAAGTTATTGAAAATGGTAGCATTAAGGCTATTCCTATAGCTTCTAATAACACAGATATTATAATTCCCGTTTTAACTGTGTTTTTATATCCGTTTTTAAAGCTATAGAATAAGCTGTTGTTAAATAATGAGCAGAACATTGGGAATAAAACAAAACTAAACATAAACACAAAAGTTAAAGATATTAAAGATTTAAAAGGTATAATGCTAATTGTTAATTTTGTTATAATAAAAGTAATTAATATTATAAAACTTCTAAATATAATGTTAAAACACCTCCAAAAATTTGAGTGTAGTTTATTAATATTATTTAAAATTTTTGTTTTGAATGTTTTTGCTATTAAATAAAGAGTGAAAGCAGTTTTTAAAGCTATAGAATAAGCTGTTGTTAAATAATGAGCAGAACATAGGGAATAAAACAAAACTAAACATAAACACAAAAACTAAAGATATTAAAGATTTAAAAGGTATAATGCTAATTGTTAATTTTGTTATAATA
>CAMKFY010000016.1 GCA_946411985.1 uncultured Clostridiaceae bacterium | reverse complement strand
GAAGTTTGGCAAAAATAAATTAGCTCCAAATATAAGCCCTAAAAAAACCGTTGAAGGGGCTATTGGCGGCGTAATATTTAGCTTTTTATCTGTTTTTATATATAACGTTATATTTTTAAGCTTTTTCTCGTTTAAGTTAAGAGTTAATGTATTTTTTCTATTTATAATAACCATTTTAGGAGCTGCTTTTTCCATAGTTGGAGACCTTAGCGTGTCTGTTTTTAAAAGGCAGAACAATATTAAAGATTTTGGTAATATTTTAAAAGGGCAAGGTGGCTTGTTAGATAGGTTTGATAGCTGGTTTCTTGTGTCTGCAATACTATACCCAGTTGTTAAAGTGTTTCCTGTGTTGTTGCCACTGTTATAATTTTGTTGTAATTTATTTTTAGAGGGGTTTGCTATGAAATCTGTTTGTTTGCTGGGCAGCACTGGTTCTATAGGCGTGCAAGCGTTAGATGTTATTAAAGCTTTAAATATTAATTTATTGGCTATTGCAGCAAATGAGAATATAGCACTTTTAGAACGCCAAGCAAGAGAGTTTAAACCGAGTGTGGTGTGTGTTAGGAATGAGAAATATTATAGCAAACTTAAAGAAAATTTAAAAGATTGCAATGTTTCGGTGGTGGCTGGCGAAGATGAGCTTTTAAATTTATGCAGTGTAAATTGCGATATTGTTTTAAATGCTATAGTGGGGGTGGCTGGGCTAAAGCCCACTGTTTGTGCTTTGCAAAATAAAAAAAATGTTGCTCTTGCAAATAAAGAGTCTTTAGTGGTTGCAGGGGAAATGGTTATGAATATTGCAAAGAAAAACGGCTGTGAAGTTATACCAGTAGATAGCGAACATTCTGCAATTTTCCAATGTATAAAGCTTGGGCGGCCTTTTGAGGTGAAAAAAATAATACTTACTGCTTCGGGTGGCCCATTTTTTGGGAAAACTCGTAAATTTTTAGAAAATGTTTCGGTTTGTGACGCTTTAAAACATCCTAATTGGAGCATGGGCAAAAAAATAACTATAGATAGTG
The DNA here is from genome assembly GCA_946411985.1 of uncultured Clostridiaceae bacterium. GTDB lineage: Bacteria > Bacillota > Clostridia > Oscillospirales > Ruminococcaceae > RUG12519. The sequence continues at coordinate 14,417 of CAMKFY010000016.1, read as the reverse complement.
CTACAATGATGAACAAAGGCTTGGAGCTAATAGAAGCTGTGTGGCTTTTTAACAAAAAACCACAAGATATAAAAATAGTGGTGCATCCGCAGAGCGTTTTACATTCTGCCGTGGAGTATGTAGACGGGAGCGTTATTGCACACTTTTCTAAGCCAAATATGCGGCTTGCAATACAGTACGCGTTAACATACCCTAACAGGTTGCCGTCTTTGGCTGGCAGTTTTTCATTCGAAGACTATGGCAGCATTAGTTTTTTTGAGCCTGATTATTACACATTTTCTTGTTTAAAGCTTTGTGAGCTGGCTATAAAAAAAGGTGGATTATACCCTGCCGTGTTAAACGCTGCTAATGAAAAGGCTGTGGAATTGTTTTTAAAAGGGCGTATAAAATTTTTAGATATAGAAAAATTAGTGAAAAGAGCAATTGAAATGGAGCATATAAATAAAAATTTAACAATAGAATCTGTTTTAGAGCTAGATTGTTTGGTTAAAAAATTTGTTGAGGGCTTATGTTAAATATATATTACTGTTTTAGGGGTAGTGGTATATTTTATGTTTTTGCTTTTCGCGCTAGTTTTTTTAGAGTTTATAGTTTTTTTTCATGAATTTGGGCATTTTTTAATGGCTAAGCTGGTTCATGTGCCTGTTGATGAGTTTTCTTTAGGTTTTGGCCCCGCTTGTTTGAATATTAAAAGCAGCGTAACTAAATATAGTTTACGTGTTTTCCCAATAGGCGGGTATTTGACGTTTAAAGATGATGATAATTTCTTAAATATACGCATTTTTAAACGAGTTTTAATAGTGTTGGCCGGTCCTTTTTTTAATTTACTTTTGGCTTTTATTATGATTGCATTTTCGTTGGGGTTGCAAGGTAAATATAATTCCACACAGGTGGATGGCGTTACGCTTCAGGGCAGCAAAATAAAGGTTGGTGATGAGATAAAATATGTTAATAGTAACTATATATTAGATGCAAATGATTTGTTATATGAAATTTCAAATTCACCAATTAATAAACCGCTAAATTTAACAGTTAATAGAAATAATAAAGATTTGAAACTGTTAGATGTAGGCGAAATTATAGAAACAAATAGTGGGCCCAAAAAAGTGCTTGGAATATCTTTAAAGGTTAAAAATTTTAGTTTGCTAGATTATTTTTCACAGGTTTTAAAAAGTTTTCTGTCTATGTTTAAATTAGTTTCAAAATCTATATTGGGTTTATTTATGGGCAATTTAACTATTAAAGATTTTTCAGGGCCAATAGGGTTTAGTAGAGCAGTGAGCAAAGCTGGCAGAAAGGGAATATATTCTTTAATTTTCCTTTTTGCATTTTTATCTATGAACGTTGGGTTATTTAACATGATACCTTTTTTAGCGTTAGATGGTGGCCAGTTTTTATTTTTAATTTTTGAGTTTATATTTAAAAAGCCAATAAAAAAGAATGTGCAGATGGCGGCTAACGCAGCAGGCGTGGTTGTTTTAGTTGGATTATTTATATTAATAACCTTTAAAGATATAGTTAGTTTAGCGCTAAATGGTTAGTTTTTTCCAAATAATACGTGTTACAATTCCAACAATTGAAAGTGTGCAATTAATAAAAGCTAAAAAAGGTGTGTGTTTATTATATTAAATATAACATAAGGAGAATGGAGAAGGATTGTGAATGAGAAAGAATTTAAAAGTTGTAAGGTTAGGAGATTTTGTGTTTAATGGGGAAGAGATATATATACAATCTATGCTTAAAAAGGCAGCAGAAGATGTAGCTGGCAATGTTAGGCAGGCGCAGCTTTTAAATAGCAGCGGTTGCCAAATAATACGTGTTGCACTTCCAACAATTGAAAGTGTGCAATTAATAAAAGCTTTAAAAAAAAACGTGTGTTGCCCAATAGTTGCAGACATTCACTTTAACTATAAAATAGCAATAGAGGCTGTTAAGCAAGGGGCAGATAAAATACGAATAAACCCTGGCAACATAACAAAAAAGGAAGAATTAAAAAGCGTAGTTGACGTTTGCAAAGCCTTTAAAGTGCCTATACGAATTGGGGTTAATTCTGGCTCTTTAGAAAAGAGTTTGTTAGAGGTTTATGGCTCTGCCAGTGTAGACGCTATGGTTCAAAGTGCGTTGAACAGTGTTAATATGTTTGAAAATTATTTTGATTTTTCAAATTTAGTTGTTTCTATAAAATCGTCTAGTGTGGCCGATACTGTGGCTGCTTGTAGGAAATTTAGGAGTCTTTGTAACTATCCGCTACATATAGGGGTAACTGAAGCTGGGCTAAATGAGTTTAGTGTTATCAAATCTGCTATAGGAATAGGTTCACTTTTATTAGATGGCATAGGCGAAACTCTGCGTGTTTCCATAACTGGGGATCCGTTGCAAGAGGTGCAGGTTGGCAAACTAATATTAAAAGCGTTGAATATTAATAAAAAAGGGGTTAATATTATATCCTGCCCAACATGTGGCAGGACAAAAATAGATATTTTTAAGTTAACAAAAGAGGTGCAAAAGCGGCTAGAAAATTGCAATAAAAATATAAATGTGGCTATAATGGGTTGTGTTGTTAACGGGCCAGGTGAAGCTAAAGAAGCAGATATTGGCATAGCTGGTGGAGATGGATGTGCCGTTTTGTTTAAAAAGGGTAAAATTTGTGCTAAGTTAGATGAGCGTGATATTGTTAATGCATTATTAAATGAAATAGAAAACATGTAATTTATTTAAATTTTGAAATAAGCTAGTTTGTTTAATTGCAAAGTGTTAAGTGGTTTGTTATAATTTTATAGTAATGTAGCCAAGGCTTAAGGTGTAGCATGTGTTAACAAGAATAGGCAGTAAAATTAGTGCTATAAGTTTAGTGGTGTATTAATAAAAGGAATTAGGTAATGGGAAAGAGTTTTTTAGATATTATTTCAAAAATAGATAACAGTTTTAAAGATAGATTTTGTTCTTTATGTTGTGGCAATATGGTTAAGGTTTTGCATTATGTTAAAGATTGCGGTATACATATATATTTAAAACTTGAAAAGTTGGTGGCTTTAAAAGACATATTAAATTGTGAAAAATATCTACAAAAAAAGTTTTGTTTAAAATTTGTTAAAATAAAGGTTTTTTATGCAGATGGGTTGTTTGATGTTAATAATATTAGCTATTTATATGATAATATTAAGTTAGTGTCGCCTATAATTGGCAATGTGCTTCATGGTTGTAGCGCTAGTTTAGAAGGCGGCAAGCTGAGCATATTTTTAAAAAGTGGGGTTAAAAGCACGCTTTTAAAATTAGATGCAGACTCTAAAATTAGAGATATAATTAAAGAGCAGTTTAATTTAAATTTAAAGGTGGAGCTTGTGGAGCCGTTGGGTAGTGCTGAAAATGTTAAGGTAGATAAAGAACAGAAATTTAGTGATTATTATATTAATTCTTCAAATTTAGAAAATGCTGAAGATAGCAATATAGAGGAAACTTTAAATGTTGCGCAGAAGAAAGATTATATTAACTCTAAGCCTTGTGTTAAAGATGAATTTGAGGGCAAGTTGGAGCTTATAAGGGGGAGTTATATAACTTCAAAGCCTACTCAAATTTGCGATATAGCTGGAGAATGTAGAGATTGTGTTGTGTTGGGCGAAATTTTTTCTGTTAATGTGCATGAATATAAAGATAAAACTAAAGGAATATATATATATTATATAACAGATTTTACAAGTTCTATAGGGTTTAAAATATTTTTTAATACTGGTGATGAAAATAAATACGCAAAATTAAAAGAAGGGTCAAAGTTGCTTTTAAAGGGCAGAGTGGAGCGAGATAAATTTGACGGTGAGCTTTCCATTGTGCCAAAAGATATAAATTTAATTTATGAAGAGCCAGTAAAAGATATCGAACCTCAAAAAAGAGTAGAGCTACATTTGCACACGAATATGTCTTCTATGGATGGCGTTGTTTGCGCGTCTAAATTTATAGATATTGCTTATAAATGTGGCCAAACAGCTATGGCAATAACAGATCATGGTGTATTGCAAGCTTTCCCAGAAGCAATGGCAAAGGTAGACGCTATAAGAAAAGGTGGTGGTGAATTTAAACTTATATTTGGTGTTGAAGGTTATTTGGTGGACGATAATAAAAATATTGTTTTTGGGAGCGCTAATAGCAGTTTTGACGGCAGGTTTGTGGTGTTTGACACCGAAACAACAGGCCTTAATTTTGAAAATGACAGGCTCACAGAAATTGGGGCTGTGGAGGTTTTAAATGGTGTTATAGGCGGTTGTTTTAAAAGTTTTGTAAACCCTAAAATTAGGATATCTAAAAAAATAACAGATATTACAGGTATAGATAACGATATGGTTAAAGATGCGCCGCTTGAGGGCGAAGTGTTAAAAAAGTTTTTAGATTTTGTTAATGGCAGTGTTTTGGTGGCGCATAATGCAAATTTTGATTTAAATTTTTTGTTACGTGCGTGTAAGCGGAATAATATAAATTTAAATTTTACAATAATAGACACTCTAGCTCTTTGCAAAGTTTTATATAGCGATTTAGCGAAGTTTACGTTAGATAGATTAGTTAAACATTTAAAATTGGGTGAGTTTAACCACCACAGAGCCTACGATGACGCAAATATATTAGCTAAGGTATTTATTGAAATTTTGAAAAAATTAAAAAAAGACTATTCTTTAAGTTACGTACAAGATATAAATTATAATTTAAAAAGTAAGATAGATTTTAAAAGGCAAAATATTAATCATGTAAGCATATTAGTGCGAAATAGTGTAGGGCTTAAAAACCTATACAGGCTAGTGTCTTTGTCGCACACCGAATATTTTTATAAAAAGCCTAGAATATTAAAAAGTTTGCTTTTAAAATATAAAGAGGGCTTGTTGGTTGGCAGCGCTTGTAGCAAAGGCGAGCTTTTTGAAGCTGTGCAAAGCGGGGAAGAGGTTAATAAACTAAATAATATAGCTTCATTTTATGATTATTTGGAAGTGCAGCCTATAAAAAATAACGAATATTTAGTGGGAACTGGAAAGGTAAAAGATTTGGATGAGCTTAGGAATATTAACAAAAAAATAGTAGATATTGGCGAACGGTTAAATATTCCTGTGGTGGCTACTGGCGATGTGCATTTTGCTCAAAAAACAGATTCTATATATAGAAAAGTGTTGTTGCATTCGTTAAAGTTCCCCGAAGCTTTAGATTCTTCTAACTTTTACTTTAAATTTACAAAAGAAATGTTAGACGAGTTTTCATATTTGGGCGCTGAAAAAGCAAGAGAAATTGTAATATATAATACTAATAGCATTGCTGATATGATAGATAGAGATATACGCCCGTTCCCGCATGGCACATATACGCCAAACGTGGAAGATTCGGATAAAATGCTAAAAGGTATAATATATAATAAAGCGCAAACTGTTTACGGCGAGAATTTGCCAGATATTGTTAAAAAACGGATAGATAAAGAATTAACAGCTATAATAAAGCATGGGTTTGCTGCTCTTTATATTATAGCGCAAAAGCTTGTAGATAGGTCTATAAAAGATGGGTATTTGGTTGGGTCTCGTGGTTCTGTGGGGTCTTCTTTGGTGGCGCATTTAGCTGGCATTTCTGAAGTAAACCCTTTAGTGCCGCACTATTTTTGTATAAATTGCCACCATAACGAATTTATAACAGATGGCAGCGTTGGCTCAGGCTACGACCTACCGCAAAAGAATTGCCCTAATTGTGGCGCAAAGTTAGGACGGGATGGGCAAAACATACCGTTTGAAACATTTTTAGGGTTTGATGGTGATAAAGCGCCAGATATAGATTTAAATTTTTCTGGCGAATATCAATCTAAAATACATAAATATACTGAAAAGCTTTTTGGCAGTAGTTATGTGTTTAGAGCTGGCACAATATCTTCAATAGCAAGTAGAACTGCGTATGGCTTTGCAATGAAATATGTTGAAGACAATGGTTTGAACCTCAATAAAGCTGAAAAGTTAAGGTTAGCTAAAGGCTGCCAAGGAGTAAAACGCACCACAGGCCAACACCCTGGCGGGATGGTTGTTGTGCCACGAGAATATGATATATATGATTTTACACCAGTGCAACACCCAGCAGATGATTCTAAAAGTGACGTTATAACTACGCATTTTGATTTTAATTCTTTACATGATACAATATTAAAACTAGATCTGCTAGGCCATGATGTTCCTACTATGTATAAATATTTAGAAAATATAACAGGCAAGAGCGTGTTAGATGTAGATATGGGCGATAAGAATGTGCTTAGCCTGTTCACTTCCACAAATGCGTTAGGCGTAGAACCTAAAAATATATATAGCAATACAGGCACTTTAGCGCTGCCTGAGATGGGCACTAATTTTGTGCGCCAAATGTTGGAGCAGGCTCAGCCTAAGAGCTTTTCAGACCTGCTTCAAATATCGGGGCTTTCACATGGCACAGATGTATGGCTTAACAATGCGCAAGATTTAATAAAAAAGCGCGTTTGCAGCATTAGCGAGGTTATAGGCACAAGAGATAGCATTATGATATATTTAGTTAAAAAAGGTTTGAGCCCTAAAATAGCTTTTAAAATAATGGAGATAGTGCGAAAAGGCAAGGCAAAGCAGCTTCTAACAGATGAATATAAAAAGCAGATGAAAGATTGTGGTGTGCCAGATTGGTTCATAGAAAGTTGTATGAAAATAAAATATATGTTTCCAAAGGCGCACGCTGCGGCTTATGTTATAGCTGCTATACGGCTTGGTTGGTTTAAAATATATGAGCCGCTTGCTTTTTACGCCACATATTTTACAGTGCGTGGCCAAGATATAGATTCGGCTGCTGTTGTTGCTGGCGCAGACGCAGTTAAAAGCAAAATAGAAGGGCTTATAAAAAAAGGTTTGGAACGAACAGTTAAAGAAAATGATATTTTAGAGGTTCTTTTAGTGGCAAATGAAATGTTTTGTAGAGGTTTTGGCTTTTTGCCAGTAGATTTATATAAATCTCATGCTAGGCAGTATTGTTTGCAAGAAGGTAGGCTGAGGCTCCCGTTTAATGCTATTAAAGGGCTAGGCGATACTGCGGCTGAAAAATTGCAAAGTGCGGCTTTAGATGGGGAATATATATCTATTGAAGATTTGGTGCAAAGAACGGGCATACGTGAGCCTGTGGTGCAGTGTTTAAAAGATATGGGCGCCCTAAGAAATATGCAGCAAACTAGCCAGATGAGTTTATTAAATTTTGGAGGTTTTATGTAGTGGGGTTAAGAGATGAGAATTTGAGAGGCGTTATTGATGGTAGGTGTGAATTTTTAAATACTTGGTTGTTTACAGGGTTAAATTTAGATGTTAAAGACTATGAAAAATTTGATGAATTTTTAGATTTGAAAAAAATTTTGAAACAAAAAATAGAAAATGGTAAGTTTGAAGATGGGAAAGAAGAAATATTTAAAAAGCTGGAAAGCATAGGTAAAAATAAAATAAGGTTAGATCCGGGTATTTTAAGGGTGGCATTTTGGTTTTACAATGAAGTAAATAAGCTAAGTGATGAAGCTTTGAAATGTGGCGGGTTTACGCGGCTTGATGTGTTGGAAGGCATGCAGAAAATAGAAGATATGCTTAGGAATGGTTAGCATTATAACAAAAACGAAATTTAGTGGTATAGTTATGGAATTTGTTTGTTTAATTTATTTTGAGCGTTTGTAATTTTTAGTAAATTGGTTAGGTTTTCACGGCAAGTAAATTTTTTTGTTGATGATATGTTTTAAGGTTAAAAATTTTATAACGAAAGAGATTTATAAATTGTGTTATAACATAGACGCTGTTTTAAATAATGTGTTTGGGTTTTCAGAGTTTAGGCCAGGTCAGCGAGAAATAATAACTAACATAACAAAAGGCAGGGATGTGTTAGCTGTAATGCCAACTGGGTTTGGCAAATCTATGTGTTTTTATATACCTGCCCTTTTAATGCATGGTGTAACGGTTGTTATATCGCCTTTAATATCGTTAATGCAAGATCAGGTTAATTTTTTGCTGTCTAAGGGCATTAAAGCTCAACAAATAAACAGTAGCATAACTTCTGGTATGTGTAAGAAGATATTACATGAAACAGTAGATTTAAAATATAAAATTATATATTTGGCGCCAGAGCGGCTACAAACTAAAGATTTTAAAGATGTGGCGCACAAACTTAATATTTCTATGGTGGTGTTTGACGAAGCACATTGCATTAGTGCGTGGGGTCATGATTTTAGGCCGGCATACTTAAAGATGTGTTACTTTTTAAAGCGTTTGAGCAAAAGGCCGGTTTTTGCGTGTTTTACAGCTACTGCTACTGAAAAGGTGCGCAACGATATAAAGAAAATACTTGGTTTAAATAACCCATACTGCACAGTGCCAAAGTTTGACAGGGAAAATTTATTTTTAGATGTGTTTCATGTGGAAGAAAAATATAAAATTGTGAAATTACTTAGTTTGCTAGCAAATATAAAAAATAAAAATACAATAATATATTGTGGCACGCGTGCTAATGTGGAGAAAATATATAATATTCTTTGTTTAAAGGGCTATAAAGTGGCTAGATATCATGCTGGGCTCGGAGCCACGCAGCGTAAAAGAAGCCAGGAAGACTTTTTTTCTGGCTATGTTAATATATTGGTGGCTACAAATGCGTTTGGTATGGGCGTAGATAAAAAAGATATACGTTATATTATACATTTTAATATGCCAGGCAACATAGAGAATTACTATCAAGAAGCAGGGCGTGCAGGCAGAGATGGAGCTCCTTGCAGTTGTATAATGTTTTATTCTAGTTATGATGTAAATTTGAATAGATTTTTTATAGAGAATGTTAACAACACAGACATAACAACTGCTGAGCTATTAGCTGTGAAGAAGAGTAATTATGAAAATTTAGATAGTATTATAAAATACTGTGAATATAATGGATGTTATAAACGATACATATTACAATATTTTGGTGAATATATTGAGCGCTGCAATAACTGTGGTAATTGTTTAAAAAACAGCAATAAAATTCTATCGAAAATTTGTAATTGGTTCGGTTTATTTAAAAAATTTAAAAGAAGAGAAACTAAAAATTAGTAAAATTGGGAGTGAATTTATTATGCAGGTGAACATAAAAAAAATAAAACCTAACGCCAAAATTCCAACTAAAGGTAGTGTACATGCTGCAGGCTACGATTTATATGCATGTTTGGAAGAAAGCATTATCATTAAACCGAATGAAACGGTTAAAATTCCAACCGGCCTTGCAGTAGAGATACCGAGTGGATATGTTGGCTTAATATTTGCACGAAGTGGAATAGCAATAGATAAAGGGCTAGCCCCAGCGAACAAGGTGGGCGTTTGCGATAGTGATTACAGGGGCGAATATGTTGTGGCACTTAAAAATAGCGGCAGCAACAACGCGCTAATTAATGGCGGCGACAGAATAGCGCAACTTGTTGTAGTGCCTATTATAGATATAAATTTTAATGAAGTAGATGTTTTAAGTGAAACTAAAAGGGGCGAGAACGGGTTTGGTTCTACTGGCATTTGAGCTGCTTTAACCAAATAAACTATCGCTAAACAGCAAAAAAATAACTACTACTAAAAAAAACGATACTATGCTACACGAAATAAGAAAGCTTAAGAAAACTATGCTACGGCTTTTGGTTTTTTTAGGCTTTTTGTGGTTTGACGTTTGTTTAGGCTGCGGTTTTTTAATGGGTATAATCTGCTCTATTGGCGTTTCTATTTGTATATTTATTCTTTTTCTATCTTCTCGTGCAGGCGCTGTTAAATCTTCATAAAAATCTTTCATAGTTTGTGTTCTAAGTTTTGGCGACAGCACTAATGCAGACATAATAGCAAACGATACATTTTTAGGTATATTTGAGTTTAATACTTTTGGTGGCAGTAGGTTATCATTTGCTAGCCTAGATTTAGAGTTTACAGGCTTCGTGCCAGTTAACGCTTTGTACATTATAGCTGCTACGCTATAAACATCTGTATATGTGCCTACTTTTTTATTGTCATATTGTTCAGGCGCAGAATAGCCGTCGTTTAGTTTTGGCGATGTTAAAATATTAGCACTGTTTATTAAAGAATTAGAAATTAAAGAATTAGAAAAGTCTATTATTTTTAGTATACCATCCTCAACAAATAGTGTTTTGGGGTATAGATTACAATGTACTATATTGTTAGAATGCAAATATTTCATAAGTTTTATAAGCTTTAGAAACATCTTCTCGCAATTTGGCCAGCTTAGCTCACCGTAGTTGTTAGATAGATATTTTTCAAAGCTTATTCCTTGTGGGTTTTCTTGTACAACATATATTGTGTTATTTTGCTGGAATATTGTGAACATTTTCAAAATGTTTGGTAATACTCGTAGTGATATTAGGCTTTTATGTAAATTTGAAAAATCTGTTTTTAATTTTTCGAAGAGCTTCTCATTATTAAAATTTTTAACTGCTGCCTTGGAATCTATTCTTTTTACAATTTCAGTTGGAAACAATTCTAAAATAGCTATTTTAGAGCCTAATTGTTCGTCTATTGCTATATATGTTAAGGTATTATTAGTTTTACATATAACATTACCCACAGTATACCTGTTGTGCAGCAGAGTGCCAGGGTTTAAAGAAAAATTTAATATTTTCTCTTTAGATATTATATTACCGCAAACTGGGCAACGTTTCGAATTATTCCGTAGTTTATTCATACATCTGTAACACCAGTGATATGAACTTAACATAATATATTCCTTCCAAAGTTAATATTTTTGCGCATATATAAATTTATAACTGTTAATTTTTTGTTATGTATGTTAAACTGTTGTGCAGCAGAGTGCCAGGGTTTAAAGAAAAATTTAATATTTTCTCTTTAGACATTATATTACCGCAAACTGGGCAACGTTTCGAATTATTGTTATGCTATTAATTATATCAATTATTTTTGTATATGTAAATAATATGTTATAGCTTAATAATTTAATATTATAACAATATTTTTTTATTTTGTAGTTGAATAAATATATGTTGTGTTGTATAATACTATACTAGAAGATTACCCTGATTAAATCGTTATGTTTAGTGTTAGTATATAAATTCAACAGTTTTTAATAGGGAACCTGCACTTCGGGTTCGGATTGCAGACCTCCTAACCTTAAATTTGGTTAGAAGAAGGGAGCATGAGGCTCCCGAGAGGGTACCCACTTGTGATGGTTCGAGTTTAATGTTTATCACATTCAGGGTAGTCTTCTTTTTGTTTTTAAAGCCGTTTTTTTAATGGCTTTTTTTTTGTATAAATGGTGCGCATTTGGATAAATATAAAAATAAATATATAAGATTGTTGAGGTGTAATATTGAAAAATAAGTTTGTGGTTATGCTGTTTGCTGTGGTGGCTGGGTTTTTAAATGCCGCGTTTGGCGCAGGTGGCGGTATGGTTGTTGTGCCTATGCTGAAAAAAAGCGGTGTAGATGTTAAAAAAGCGCACGCCACTTCTGTGTCTATAATTTTATGTTTATCTTTGGTTAGTTTTGCGTCTTATTTTTTAATGCATAAATTTGATATAGCTTATAGCATGCAGTTTATACCGTCTGGAATTTTAGGCGCATGCCTGGGCTGTGTATTTTTAAATTACATAAAAACTAGTATTTTAAAAAAGGTGTTCGCTGTTTATATAATATTTGCTAGTTTTCGGCTTTTGTTAAAATAAATTTTATTAATTGGTTGGATAATAATATGGTTATGAGTGTTATTGTTGGGTTTTTAGCAGGTGTTACAACTGCAATGGGCCTTGGTGGCGGGTTTATATTAATGATATACCTTACCACCTTTTTGAATATAAACCAAATTTTTTCGCAGATGTTGAATTTAATATTCTACATACCCATAGCCTCAGTGTCTATTATACTACATATAAAAAATAGGTTAATAGATTTTAATATTTTATTGTTTTTTGTTATTTTTGGGCTAATTGGAGTTGTGCTTGGCAGCCTGTTTACATGTATAGTGCCTACTGCAATATTGCGCAAACTTTTTGCTGCTATGCTGCTTTTATTTGGGGTTAAGGAACTAATATTTTTAAGCAATAACAAAGCTCAGAGCGATTAAAATCACTATGAGCTTTCACTTTATGCTAAGCGTTTTCTCAAATTTTCCAGTTCTTGCTTTAATTCTTCTGGCAGTTTATTTTTAAATTTAGAGAAAAACACCTCTATTCCTTCTGCTTCCTCTTTCCATAAACCTTTATCTATTGAAAGAATTTCTTCTAGTTCGTTATTTGTTATGTCTATTCCTTTAATGTTTATATCGCTTGCATTAGGCACAAAACCTATTGCAGTTTCTTTAGCTCCAACTTTGCCTTCGCATCTATCTAATATCCACAACAATACTCGCATATTATCGCCATAACCTGGCCATATAAACTGCCCGTCTTTATTCGTTCTAAACCAGTTCACATTAAATATTTTCGGCGCGTTGTTTTTTAATTTATTGCCCATAACTATCCACTGCTTGAAATAATCACCCATGTTATATCCGCAAAATGGTAACATTGCCATTGGGTCTCTCCTTACTACGCCAACTTTGCCAGTGGCCGCTGCTGTTGTTTCAGAAGCCATGGTTGCCCCTACAAACACCCCATGCTGCCAGTTAAAGCTTTCATAAACTAAAGGCGTTGTTTTAGCGCGTCTGCCACCAAAAACTATAGCAGAAAGCGGCACGCCCTTAACATTATCAAACTCACTGCTAAGGCATGGGCAGTTGCGTGCGGGAGCAGAAAACCTCGAGTTTGGGTGTGCTGCCTTTTCTGTGGCTGTTTTGCCATTCCATGGATTTCCTTTCCAATCTATAGCGTTCTCTGGCGGGTTTTCACTTAACCCTTCCCACCAGACAGTGTTGTCGTTTAGGTTTAGAGCCACATTTGTAAATATTGTGTTTTTCTTTGTGGAAGCTAATGCGTTATAGTTTGAGTGTTCATTTGTGCCTGGCGCAACACCAAAAAACCCATTTTCAGGGTTTATAGCATATAGCCTGCCGTCTTCCCCTTGCCTTAACCACGCTATGTCGTCACCTACTGTCCATATTTTGTAGCCCTCATTTCTATATATGCTTGGTGGAATAAGCATGGCAAGATTTGTTTTTCCACACGCAGAAGGAAACGCAGCAGCCACATACTTTACCTCGCCTTTGGGGTTTTGTATGCCAACTATTAACATATGAGCTGCCATCCAGCCCTCGTTTTTTCCTTGATATGAAGCTATTCTAAGAGCAAAGCACTTTTTGCCCAATAACACATTACCACCATACGCCGAATTTATAGACCAAATTGTGTTATCTTGGGGGAAATGCGCAATATACCTGTTATTTGGGTCTATATCTGCTTTAGAATGTAGGCCGCGTACAAAGTCGTTTGAGCTTTCATCTAAATTTTCAAAAGCCACCTTGCCTATACGTGTCATAATATTCATATTTAATACAACGTATATAGAGTCGGTTATTTCCACGCCAACCTTCGCCATTTTAGAGCCAATAGGACCCATAGAATAGGGGATTATATACATTGTTCTATCTTTCATAACCCCATCAAACAACCTTCTTAATTTATTATACATCTCACTAGGGTTACACCAGTTGTTTGTTGGCCCTGCGTCTTCTTCTTTTTCGCAGCATATAAATGTTCTATCTTCCACTCTAGCCACGTCGTTTTGCTTTGTTCGGTGTAGGTAGCAACCTGGTAACTTTTCTTCGTTCAATTTTATTAGTTCACCAGATTCTACTGCTTGTTGCCTAAGCTCGTTTAGTTGCTCTTCGCTCCCATCTATCCATATCACTTTGTTTGGGTTACAGAGGCTTACCATTTCTCGCACCCATTTCAAAACATTTTCGTTTTTAGTTAACATAAAAAATGTCTCTCCTTTAATAAATCATTTAATACACAACCTCTTAAGTATACACTAAAATTTAATAAAATTCAACAATAAATTGAAAATTACGCAACCAAAATATATTAACGGCCTCTTGCTTTTGTTTATAATACTCATCTCGTTAATATATTTGGTACATTTGTTTTCAAATATACCGCTATTTAAAATTTTACTAACCACATTCAACACAACGTCTGCACCATTTAGCATGGTAAACATATAATAAGGCAGCGAGCAATTTTACTCTACAATATAAAATAAAGCTATATTGCTTTCGTTTTGTGGTTTTATTAAAATATAAAACTGAACTGGTTTACGGCCGCGTAATGTGTTTACCTTTAATTTTTAAAAGCTTTCACAACCCCACTAGCTCATTATATCACTTTTTGAAAAAAATGCAAGTTTTTGCGTTTAACACTATAACTATTTAACAATAAAAATGTTTTGGCATTTAATTTCAAAATTAAAATATAATAAATAATTTATATATAAACTAAATTTAAGGGGCTTT
>CAMKFY010000015.1 GCA_946411985.1 uncultured Clostridiaceae bacterium | reverse complement strand
AAATATTAAATATATTCAAATTTATTATTATTAAAATTTTATTTCCACTTACTTTGCAACAAATAAGCCTACGCAATAATATTTTTTAAAAAATTAATTTAAATATACATTACTAAAGCTCTAATATTATACTAAATATAGCCCAAATATTATTAATAAATAATAAAAAAATTTAAATAATAATTATTAAGTTTGCAAAAAAAATTTGCTACATATTAAAAATATAGCAAATTTAAATATAAATTTTAAACAAAAATATTAAATATATTCAAATTTATTATTATTAAAATTTTATTTCCACTTACTTTTCAACAAATAAGCCTACGCAATAATATTTTTTAAAAAATTAATTTAAATACTATTAATGAGTAATTAAAATTATTTAGTAATAATTTTTTTCCCACCCATATACTTTTGTAAAACTTCAGGTATTGTAACCGTTTTGTCTTGATTGTAATTATTTTCTAAAAATGATATCAACATTCTAGGTGGCGCCACTAAAGTATTATTTAAAGTGTGAACAAAATATTTCCCATCTTTCCCTTTAACTCTTATTTTAAGACGCCTAGCTTGAGCATCACCAAGATTGGAACAACTGCCCACCTCAAAATATTTTTTCTGCCTGGGAGACCAACTTTCAACATCTATGCTTTTAACCTTCAAATCTGCAAGATCGCCCGAACAGCATTCTAAAGTTCTAACAGGTATATTTAATGAAACAAAAAAATCTACCGTGTTTTTTAATATTTCATAAAAGAATTTCATACTGTCTTGCGGTTTACACAAAACCACCATCTCCTGCTTTTCAAATTGATGTATTCTATAAACACCCCTTTCTTCTATGCCGTGTGCTCCAACTTCCTTCCTAAAACACGGCGAAAAACTTGTATTTTTTATAGGCAACTCATCTTCTTCCAATATGCTATCTACATATTTGCCTATCATAGAATGCTCACTAGTTCCTATTAAATATAAATCCTCCCCTTCTATTTTATACATCATATTTTGCATTTCAGAAAAGCTCATAACGCCATTTACTATTTCACCATGTATCATATATGGTGGTATATAATATCTAAAACCTCTATCTATTATAAAATCCCTAGCATAAGAAAGAATTGCAGAATGAAGCCGCGCTATGTCACCAGACAAATAATAAAAACCATTACCGCTTACCTTTCTAGCACTATCTAAATCTATTCCATTGAACTGTTCCATAATGTCTACATGATATGGTATTTCATAATCTAATTCCTTAGGAACTAAAAATTTCTCAACTTCAACATTTTCACTATCGTCTTTACCTATAGGAACAGTTTTATCTATTATGTTTGGAATAAGCATCTGCTTTTCTCGCATTTTAGTTAAAAGTTTTTTCTCACCCTCTTGTAAAAGATTAAGTTCGTCTTTTTTTTTAGAAATTTCTTTTTTAACATTTTCTACCTCTTCAGTATTTTCTTTAATTAATGTTACCATATTTTTGCTTTTTTTATTTATAAAAGCTCTTATTTCGTCACACTTGCCCTTAACAACAATATATTCATTGTATATTGATATTACTTCATCTACCAAATTTATTTTATCTTCTTGAAATTTCTTCTTCATATTTTCTTTTACTAAATCTTTATTTTCTTTAATAAATTTTATATCTAACATTTAACACACTCCCTTTTGTTTTTTTAGCCCAGCTAAACTATATGCCATGTCTACAAGCTCATCCCTATTATAAAAATCTATTGTTATACGTCCCTTTTCCCCAGAAATAACTTCTATTTTAACATTTCTTTTTAATTCTGTTTGTATATTTTTCTCAAGATCTTTAAATATATTATCTTCAAATACCTTTTTATTTTTAGAATTATTTTCTTTATTTTTCTTTAAATTAGCTATTTTTTCTATTTCTCTAACGCTCATCCCCCTTTCTATAACATTTAAAGCCACCCTTTTTAATTCTTCTTCATCTTTTATGGCAAGAAGCGCCCTTGCTTGCCCAGAAGTTAAATTACCAGATATTACTTCTTTTTTTACTTCTTGTGGCAAATTTAAAAGCCTTATAGAATTGGTAACTGCACTTCTAGATTTGCCAACTTTTTTTGCAACCTCATCTTGAGTTAACCTATATTTTTCTATTAAATTTAAATATCCTTTTGCTTCTTCTATTGGGTTTAAATCTTCTCTTTGTAAATTTTCTATTAAAGCTATCTCAGCAGTTTTATAGTCTTCTACATCTTTAACTACAACAGGAATTTGTTTAACCCCTGCAATATTTGCTGCTCTAAAGCGCCTCTCACCAGCTATTATTTGATATCTACCATTTTTAATAGGCCGCACTATTATTGGTTGTATTATTCCATTTTCTTTTATAGATTCTGCTAAACTATATAAACTCTCATCTTTAAAATTTTCTCTCGGCTGATTTTTATTTACTTCCAACATATTTATATTTAACTTTGAAATATCTTTTTCAAACTTTATATTTTCTTCAAATAAAGCTTCTAGCCCTTTCCCTAACCCGGTTTTTTTCATATTAATACCTCCTTTTAGCTATTTAATTTATACTTTTAACAACCTCTTTTGCTAAATTTTTATAAGCTAAGCAGCCTTTAGAAGTTTTATCATAATATGAAATAGGCTCTCCAAAACTTGGAGCTTCTGATAACTTGACATTTTTAGGAATTACAGATTTATAAATTTTTTTAGCAAAATATTTTTTTATTTCATCCACCACCTGCATAGTAAGCTTCAACCTGCCATCATACATTGTTAACAAAACTCCATCAATTTTTAAATTTTCATTATACATATTTTTAACATGCTTCATAGTTATTATTAACTGAGAAAGCCCTTCTAAAGCATAATACTCACACTGCACTGGTATTATAACTCCAGTGCTTGCTGCTAAAGCATTTAGTGTTAAAACCCCAAGTGAAGGCGGGCAATCTATTAGTATTATATCAAAATTTTGCTCTATTTTTTCTAAAGCATTTTTTAATAAAAAAGTTCTATTTTCTATGCCTATCATTTCTATTTCAGCCCCTGCAAGCTCCACTTTAGATGGAACAAAATATGTATTTTTAAATTTTGTTTTTATTATAACATCATTTATGTTTTTATTATTAATAAGTACGTCGTAAATAGAATTTTCTATTTCTTTTTTAGAAATACCTACTCCGCTTGTGGAATTACCTTGTGGATCTAAGTCTATTAACAACGCTTTTTTATTTTCTAACCCTAACGCTGCAACCAAATTAACAGCAGTTGTGGTTTTACCAACCCCGCCTTTTTGGTTTACTATAGATATAATTTTTTTCAAAAAATAACTCCCCCTAATTTACATAATTTTAATATATAATTTTAATTGCATTCTACCATATTTATTTTTTATTGCAATATTATTTTAAATTTTTAGTAAAATTTATGTTTCATGTGAAACATTAATAATAAAAAAACACAGCAAAATATAATTACTGCTATGTTACATTTTTAATATTAAATATATATTGTTACTTTTTAAATATCAAAATATTTATATTGGTTTTTTCAAAATTTTAGAGTAATTTCTCGGGTATTTAGCTAACGTATTTTTCACCTTTTTTATAACAATAAAAACTCGAATAGAATTATTTAATAATTCAAACTTTTCTATTTTAGTTAACTTCCCCCCTAAATCAGTTATAGCTTTATTTGAAATTCTAAGCTCCTCTTCATAGTTTGGGCCTTTTAAAGCCACAAAAAACCCACCCATCGCAACAAAAGGTATGCAACATTCACAAAGTATATTTAATTTTGCTACAGCTCTTGCCGTAACCACATTAAATTTTTCTCTAAAAATTTCTAATTTAGCTGCATCCTCAGCGCGAATATTTTTAACATCTATCTTTAAGTTAAACATATCTCTTACTTTATTTAAAAAATCTACTTTTTTTTTCGAACTGTCTATTTGTACTATATTTTTAAACCTTCCCACCATGGAAATTGGCGTAGATGGAAAACCTGCACCTGCCCCAACATCTAATAAATTCATATTTTCCTTAATATTTAAAACATTTAAAATTAAAAGGCTATCTATTATATGTTTATACACCATATCTTTAAAATTTAAAATTGAAGTTAAATTTACATTTTCATTATATTTAACTAGAAAATTTAAAAAATCTACTATTTTACTTGCCTGTTCTTTTGTTAAATTTATGTTGTGTAAAGCAGTTTTATTAATTAAATATTCTACACTATCCACAGCAAAACCCTCTATATTTAAAATATAAACTACAAACAATTTCTATTAATATTTAACCAAACACTAAGCACAACAATATCAGCAGGGTTAACACCTGATATTCTAGAAGCCTGCCCTAAATTTATTGGCTTTATTGCATTTAATTTTTCTCTGGCTTCTTTTCTAAGCCCTGAAATATTTTCATAATCTATATTAACTGGTAGCTTTTCATCTTCCATTTCTTTGAATTTTAACAATTTTTCTTGTTGGCTTTTTATAAATTCTTCATATTTAAAGTCTATTTCTAATTCTTCTTTTATTTCAAAATTTAAATTTTTACAATCAAATTCACAATATTCCTGTAAAATATCAAAATTTAATTCTGGCCTTTTAATTAAATCGGTAAATTTTCGCGGGAAAGATATTTTAGAGGTATTCAAACTTAAAAGCTTAGCATTTAATTCTTCAGTTGGGCGTATAATAGCTTTTTCTAGCCCTTCCTTTAATGTTTTTATTAGTTTTTGCTTCTCACAAAATATACCATAATCCTCGTCAGACAAAGTTTTAATACTATGCCCTATTTCACTCAACCGTCTATCTGCGTTATCATGCCTTAAAAGAAGCCTATACTCACTTCGAGCAGTCATTATTCTGTATGGCTCGGTGCAACCTTTAGTTACCAAATCATCTATTAAAGTGCCTATATATGAAGAAGCTCGAGTTAATATGAAAGCGCTCAAATTCCTCACCTTTCGAGCAGCGTTAACTCCAGCCACAAAACCTTGCACAGCAGCCTCTTCATAACCAGAAGTGCCATTAAACTGGCCAGCTCCATAAAGCCCGCCCACACATTTAAACTCTAATGTGGGGTATAAATCTGTTGGGTTGCAACAGTCATATTCAATAGCGTAAGCAGGCCGCATTATATCTATATTTTCAAACCCTTCTATTGTTTTTAAAAAAGAGATCTGCACATCTAACGGCAACGAAGAAGACATGCCCTGTAAATATATTTCATTCGTATTAAACCCAATAGGTTCAACAAATATTTGGTGACGCGGCCTATCTTTAAAACGCACCACCTTGTCTTCTATAGAGGGGCAATACCTTGGCCCTACACCTTTAATATCACCTGAATATAACGGCGACCTATCTAAATTTTTTAGAATAACGTCATGAGTTTTACTATTTGTATATGCTATATAACAATCAATTTTGTTTATTATCTCAGTCTTTTCAAAAAATGAAAAACTATGTATCTTTTCATCGCCTTTTTGTATTTTAAGTTTACTAAAATCTATACTCTTCCTATTTACTCTGGCTGGGGTGCCTGTTTTAAAACGCCTTAAATTTATATTTAAATTTTTGAAACTGCAAGAAAGCATATTTGCCGCAGGAGCGTTGTCTGGCCCACTGCTACTACTAACAGTGCCTATAAAAGTTTTTGCTTTTAAATATGTGCCACATGCCACTATAACTGCTTTTGTTTTAATATATGCATCTAATTTTGTATATACCCCGCAAACCTTAGAATTATTAACATCTATTTTAATAACTTCATCCTGCTTTATATATAAATTATCCTGCAATTCTAAAATATTCTTCATATGTAGATGGTAGTTAACCTTGTCTATTTGAGCACGTAAACTTCTAACAGCAGGCCCACGTTTAGAATTTAATATTTTGCTTTGAATTGTCGTTTTGTCTGCCACCCTGCCCATAAGCCCGCCTAAAGCATCTAGCTCGCGAACAAGGTGCCCCTTTGCTGTGCCTCCAATGCATGGATTGCACGGCATATTGGCTATTTTATCTAATGAAAGAGTAAATATAATAGTTTTGCAGCCAAGCCTTGCGCTTGCCATTGCCGCTTCAATGCCTGCATGCCCTGCGCCTATAACAACAACATCTGCATAATCTAATAAAAAACTCATAAAATCACTTTCCAACACAAAATTTAGAAAATATATCATCTAAAACAACATCAGACACCTTTTCTCCGGTGAGCCTTAAAAGCTCATCTATGGCTTCTTCTAAAATAACTCCAATAGCGTCTAACGCAACATTAGAATTTAGCATTTTTAATAAATTTTCTAAGATTTTGCTACTACGCTCTAAAGACGATTTCTGCCTACTATTTAAAATAAGCGGCATATTATTAAAATTTATGTTACCCAACTGCTTAACGTTATATATTGCCTGCTTTAATTTTTCTATGCTACTGTAGTTGTTGTGCGAAGTGCTTACTATTTCACTAAATTTATATTTAGAAAAACAATGCTTTTTATAATTTAAATCTGATTTATTATATACAAGAATTATATTCGAACTTTCATAACCTTTTAATATATCTAAATCTTCATCTTTTGTTAGGTTATCTGTAATGAATAGTACTATGTCAGCAGTTTTTAATTTATTAATAGCTCTTTCCACCCCAAGCCTCTCAACAACATCAGAAGAATCTGTTATGCCAGCAGTATCAAATATTTTAAAATCAAACCCGTTTATTGCAACACTAGAAGCTATAACATCTCTTGTTGTGCCACTAATATTTGTAACTATGCTTTTTTCCTCGCCACAAATTAAGTTCATTAATGTAGATTTCCCAACGTTTGGGCGACCCACTAAAGCCACCTGCACCCCGTTTTTTAAAACGCCTTCAAACTTAACATTTTGCAGTATAGAGTCTAACTTTAACTTCTGACACCTTATTTCATCTTTAAATTTTAAAATATCTATATCTGGCAAGTCATCCAAGGGATAGTCTAGCCACACTAATATATTCCCGTCTAGCTCCACTAATTTATTGGATATTCCCTTAGCTTTTTTATATAAAATTCCATTTTTAACCTCGTTAACAGCCCGTAAATAAGACAAAGACTCTGCATTTATGACATCTGCCACAGCTTCTGCTTGAGTTAATGAAAGTTTGCCGTTTAAAAACGCTCTTTTAGTAAATTCACCATTTGCAGCTAGCCTAGCGCCATTTTTAGTACAAATATTTAAAATCTCCTGCAATATTAAAAGCCCACCATGACACGTTATTTCTACAACATCCTCACCTGTATAACTACAGGGAGCTTTAAAAACTAAAGCTACCCCGTCATCTAAAAAAAAATCACCGTCTAATATTTTGCCATACGCGGCTTCATACCCGTTTAATAATTTTATATCTTTAGAAGAATTAGAAGATTTAAAAAACTTAGCCGCTATTTCTATAGAATTTCTGCCACTTAAACGTATAACGCCCAAACCCGCAGGCGCTAAAGCGGTGGCTATTGCCGCTATACATTCCTTCAAAAAACTTCATCTCATTTCAAATAGTAATAATTAAAAATATCTAAATAAATTTAGTAACTGAATATAAAAAATGTATTGTATTAAATTATGTGAATTTAACTACTTTGCTCACCAGGATATATAACCACACACCTATTCAACTCATTACCAATAGATTTTGAATATACACCACTAATATTAGAGATGTATGAATGAACAATCCTTCGCTCAAACGGGTTCATAGGCTCTAAAGTAATAGCTCTCCCCTTCTTTATAACCTCACTCGAAAACTTATTGGAAATAAATTCTAAATATTTTTCTCGCTCATGCCTAAAATTGTTGTAATCTAAAACAATCCTTAGAAAACACCCAAAAATATTATTAATATTTAACGTTAAAATATATTGCAAAGAATTTATAACCTCACCACTGCTCTTAACCAAAAAATTTAAATTCTCACCTTCTAAATTTACATATAAAACATCTTTATTAAAAGAATCTAAATTTACTGTAAAACTATAAATTTTGAAATAACCCAAAATTTCTTTTAAATATTTTTCTATTTCATCTATATTATACTCCATTATAGCCAACCTAACCTAAACTTAATCATATCTTAATTATATAAAGTTAAACTCTATGTAAACTATTCATCGTATTTCTCCGCTAAGACTTTTCTTGCTAAGCTAATCCTATCATTTTCTTTTAAAGCCTCTTTGCCATTTTGAACTTCAATTAACTTCTTTTTTTTGTTTCTGCGCACCATCTCCACCTCTTCAACAGCCTTTCTCTTGAGCTCATCAAAATTACAAAATTTGCTTAAAGCCAACGTTTGCAATATTTGAACAATATAACCTGCAATCCAATATATAGAAATTCCTATAGGCAAGCTCAAAGATATAAACAAACTAACAACAGGCATACTAAACATAAGCACTTTAAACGCAAAAGACCCGCCAGCAGTTGGCATACTATTAGTTTTAAGCCCTACTATATTCTGTAAAAAACTAAAAACTAAACTCAATATAGGAAAAACCGCTGCAAATGAAGTTAAATTTGGCACATTTCCAATATTAAAACCTAAAAAATTTAAATCTATACTTTTAATAGACTCTACAACATCCAAACCCAACGAACTATACTTTGCAGGGTTTGATACAACGTCACTAATTAAATTTAATTGCATTGCATTGCTATTCACATTTGGGAAAGACGCCTTAAATATATTGGTGGCATTATTTATAATTTCTGGTGAAAGATGCAATATATGCACTAAAGGATGATATATAACGTCAAACATGCCAATTAACACTAAAAGTGGCAGCAAGGTTGGCAAACAACCAGCAGCTAAGTTTATATCGTGCTCCTGATTAAATTTTTGCAGCTCCTCCGTTCTTTTTGCGAAATTTTTAGCATACTTCTTGTTTATCTCGTTTATATATGGTTGATATGCATTATTTTTAGCAATAGACTTTAACTTCTTTACCTCCATTGGCAGCAACACTATTTTAAGTATCACTGTGAATATTATTATTGCCAAAGCATAATTCTGCACCACTTTATAAACATACAATATTGCATATCCTAACGGTAAACCTAAAAAATTCATTTTAAAACCTACCTAATTTTTATAATGAAAATTTATTAAAACATGCACAAATTACGTTACAACGTAAGCCTATTTAACAGGGTCATAACCACCTTTTGAGAACGGGTTACACTTTAAAAACCTCTTAAGCCCTAAAAGCCCACCACGAATAACTCCAAATTTTTCTACAGCAGCAAAACAATAATCCGAACAGCTAGGATAATATTTACAGCTACCTGTGAAAAATATTGATATATATTTTTTATAAAACTTTAATAAAAACATAACCAAAAATTTCAAAACAACCCAAACCCCTTAAACCATTTATAACAAAATCTGTGCAAACATATGATGCTAAATTATATTTAAATGCCAATAAATTAATTCATAAAAATTAAACTATAAACAAAAATGCACACAAAGCAAAATATTAAAAAGCCTGAAAACTTTATTTAAATTAAATAAGCCACTATTGCCCTAATCTGCCTGTTGTTGGTTTTTTTTGAAACAAACCGACCTTTTTAAAAATGCTAAGTTACGCCGAATTTCTCCAAAAATATCCCACATTTTAACTCCACAACAAGATTTCCTTGCTACGATAATGAATGAATACCCTCTAAAATCTTCAACCTGCTCAATTTTACGATATGCTGACAATATTATTCGTCGAATTCTGTTTCTAATGACAGCATTTCCAACCTTTTTGCTCACAGTTACACCTAATTCCGCATTCTTAAGCCTGTTAGACTTAATATATATAACGGTGAAAAAACCAATTTTAAATTTAGCTCTATAATACATCTTTTTAAAATTAGTATTTCCTTTTATACTTTCTGTATATAACATAAACCTACCTAAGCTTGTAATATTAACAAAATGTTAATATTAACCTTCATAATTTTGAATTGATGCGCAAAGCAAAAAAGCCTAATATGTTAGCCTCTTTCTGCCTTTGAGCCTACGCCTAGCTAATACTTTGCGCCCACCTCTTGTAACCATTCTTTTAAAAAATCCACAAACCCTAGCCCTGTAACGCTTCTTTGGCTGATATGTTCTCTTCAATTTCAACTACCCCCTACTTACTCAGAATGCCAGCTATAAAAATACCAGTGTGAATTATATCAAAAATAATTTAGCTTGTCAATAATATTAATTGAATAAACAGGCTACATTCTGAGAATATAAAACAAAAAGTTTAATTATTTTTTTTAATTTTTGCTATATTTGCTATAAATTTAGTTTAATAACTAAATATTTTACAAAAATTAAGCCTTAAATGGTTTTTAATATCGCAACTCTAAAACTGTAAAAAATTCAAAAAAAGCTAAAATATCTAATTTTTTTCAAAAAAAATATTGATTTTTTAAAATTTATATAGTTTAATAGACATAATGCGATGGAGTTTTCCTCTATAACATCCTGCTATATATAATGCGTTTTGAGTGATGTTGTTAGTTATAAACTCAAAATTGGTTTATTATTAAATTTGTAGGAAATATTAATAATATTATAATCAATCTAATGGGGCATGCAAGTTGTAATAATTAGGCTAATGGTTACTAGGTAAAGGTGTGATTTTTAAATTTGAATATATTAGGAATAGAAACTTCTTGTGATGAAACAGCTGTGGCTGTTGTTGAAGATGCGAAAAATGTGGTTTCAAGTATTATAGCAAGCCAAGCAGCAGAACATAGCATATATGGCGGGGTTGTGCCCGAAATAGCTTCAAGACGGCATATTGAAAATATAACTCAACTTGTTCGAAAGTGTATTGAATCTGCAAATTTAACATTAAATAATATTGATGGAATAGCCGTAACGTTTGGCCCGGGTCTTGTAGGCGCGTTATTAGTGGGCATAAATTTTGCTAAAGGGCTTAGTTTTGCACTAAAAAAGCCATTAATAGCAGTAAACCATTTAAAAGCACATATAGCTGCAAATTATGTAACTGATAAAAGCCTTACACCACCTTTTTTGGGATTAATAATTTCGGGTGGGCATTGCAACATAGTTCGTGTTAAAAATTACTGTGAGTTTGAGTTAATAGGTGAAACTGTTGATGATTCTATAGGCGAAGCATATGACAAAGTTGGCAGAGCCTTGGGAATAGCCTACCCTGCAGGCGCAATAATAGATAGTATGGCAAAACTTGGAGATGAAAACGCATACATTTTCCCAAAACCTAAAGTTGAAGGCAGTATGTATAACTTTAGCTTTTCTGGGCTTAAAACTGCGGTTTTAAATGTAATTAATAGTGAAAAAATGCAAAATAAAGTTGTTGATATTAAAAATATAGCTGCATCGTTCCAAAAAACTGCATGTGATATAGTTTGTGAAAAGATATTTTTGGCTGCGAAAAGGTTAGGCGAAAAAAAAATTGTGGCTTGTGGAGGGGTTTGCGCTAATTCTAGAATAAGGAGTGAACTGAAAAAATATTCTGAACTAAATAATATACGCTTATATCTACCAAATTTAAACCTGTGCACAGATAATGCTGTTATGGTGGCTGCTCAGGGCTATTTTGAATTTAAAAATGGTAACTTTGAGAAAAATATGAGCTTGAATGCACAGTCTAATGTTAAAATTGGTTAAATATTTTTATATTAATATAAATTTTATTTTACGAGTTTTTAAGATTAACTAAAAAATTGGAAATTTTTAAAAAAACATAAAGATTAATGTTTCCTTTTGGTTTTTCTTAAAGATTATTTTTTCGACAAAATTAAAATGGAAAAATTTGTAATAAAAAGTCTAAAATACGTGAAATAGTAGTATTATAAAAGCGAGTTTACTTCGACAAAAATATTGTTTTTTCCCGTTGTACGTGTTATTAGAACATGTTATTATTATATCACACAATATATTGTGATTTTTTCATTTAAAACAGAGATTGGAGTACAATAATGAAGAAAAAAATACTTGTTTGTAAAAATTGTATAGAAGAATGTAATGGCCTATTAGAAAACCTTAACGAAATAGGGTTTAACGTAATAGTTGCAAATAGAGATGGCGATGAAATAATTAAATACATAACTGAACATCAACCTATTGTTGTGGTTTGTGAAGCTTTTATGCCAAACAAGGATGCTATAGGAGTTATGAAAAAATTTCAAAACTATGAGAATAGCCCAAAATTTATAATTGTTTCTTCATCCAATAATATGTTTTTAGAAAGAGAAATTATGGAAAGTGGCGCTAGCTATTTAGTATTAAAGCCATTTTCTGTGCCTTCTCTTGTTAATGTTATAGAAAAGGTCACTAAAAAATTCAAAGAAAATATAAATTCTAATCAAAAGAAATATACTCTAGAGGAAAAAGTAACTAACATGATACACCAAATTGGTGTGCCTGCTCATATTAAAGGCTATCATTATTTAAGAAAAGGTATAATGTTATGCGTTGAGAACGATTCTATGCTAAGCTCTGTTACCAAATCTTTATATCCAGAAATTGCAAAATTTTTTCAAACTACTCCTTCTAGAGTGGAACGAGCTATAAGGCATGCAATAGAGGTAGCGTGGGATAGGGGCGATATAGAAATTTTAAATTCATATTTTGGGTATACCATACATAATGGACGTGGTAAACCTACTAATTCAGAATTTATAGCTATGATATCTGATAAAATTAAATTGGAACGTAATTCGTTGAAGATGAATATAGCTATATAATATAAACAAAATTAAGCCCTTCACAAAAATTTATGTGAAGGTTTTTTTGTGCTAAATTTTATTCATCTAAATAGTATTCATCTTCCTTCTCGTTTTGCTCTGTTTTAGAAATAGCTACTACGCTATCGTCTTCTTTTAAATTTATAAGACGTACCCCACCCCCATACCGAGACATTTTAGATATATCGGTGACTGCTATTCTTATTATTATGCCACTAAGAGATATTAATATTAAATCTTCGTCTTCTTTTACAAACTCTACTCCAACCACAAAACCTTTATCATCACCAGCCCTATAATTTAAAATTCCTAAACCTCCCCTATTTTGCAATTTATATTCATTTGTATCAGTTCTCCTGCCTTTCCCTGTGGAAGATACTGTTAAAACATCACCAAATTCTTCTAATTTTATCATGCCTACAACTTCATCTTCATCTTTTAACCTTATGCCAAGCACCCCTATAGCAGACCTGGAAAGTGGCCTTATTTTATTTTCTGCAAAACGTATTGCCATGCCATTTTTTGTGGCTATTAATAGGTTATCTTTTCCTGTGGTTAAACTAATATTTACAAGCTTGTCATTAGGTTTTAATGAGAGCGCTATAAGCCCATTTTTACGTATATTTCTATATTCATCTAACCTTGTTCTTTTAACCATACCAAACTTTGTTACAAAAAATAGGAAAAATTCACTACTAAACCCTTCAATACAAAACATATTTGTTATACTATCATCTGAGCTTAAATTTAGTAGGTTTACTATATTAACACCTTTAGAATTTTTACCACCTTGCGGTATTTCATAACACTTCATACAATACATAACACCTTTGCTAGTTATGAATATTACCCTATAATGTGAAGAACCTATAAATAAATTTTCCACAAAACCTTCATCTCTACGTTTTAAGCCACTAACTCCTCTGCCACCCCTTTTTTGTATTTTAGAATCATCTGCAGGCTGACGTTTAATATAACCATAATGAGTTAACGTTACAACACATTCCTGCTGCGGTATCAAATCTTCAATATCTACCTCACCATCTACCTTTAATATATCTGTTCGCCTAGCGTCACCAAACTTGTTTTTAATAACAGTTAACTCGTTAATTAATATATTTTTAACTCTTTCATCGCTAGAAAGTATATCTATATAATCTTTTATCTTTTCGGATACTTCTAATAGCTCAGCTAATATTTTCTCCCGTTCCAACCCAGAAAGCTGCCCTAACCGCATTTTAACTATTGCATCCGCCTGGATGTCATCTAAATTAAAGCGCCCCATAAGACTTTCTTTAGCCACCTGAACATTTTTGCTGTTTCTTATTATAGAAATTACTTCATCTATAAAATCTATAGCTATTTTTAAACCTTTTAATATATGTTCTCTTTCTCTACATTTTTTTAGAAAATATTTCGTTCTTCTAACTATTATATCTTTCTGATGATTTATATAATGGCAAAGCATCTCTTTTAAAGTTAAAATTTTTGGCACACCATCCACCAAAGCAAGGTTTATTATTCCAAAGGTGTCTTGCATTTGTGTATATTTGTACAGCTTATTTAAAACTATATCTGGGTTAACATCACGCTTTAACTCTATTACAATTCGCATGCCATCTCTTCCAGACTCATCTCGTGGGGCTACTATGCCTTCTATTACCTTATTTTTTACGTGATGTGCTATTGTTTCCACCAGTTTAGCTTTGTTTACCTGATATGGCAACTCATACACTATAATATTATTTTTCCCTTTATGGCCCTGTTCCACTTTAACCCTGCACCGCACAGTTATCTTACCTTTACCAGTAGAATAAGCTGATTTAATGCCAGATAAGCCCATTATTATTCCTCCTGTTGGAAAATCTGGGCCTTTTATCTTCTCCATTAGCCTATTAAGAGGCACATTTTCATCTTCTAAAATCAAAAATATAGCGTCAATTACCTCATTTAAATTGTGAGACGGAATATTCGTGGCCATACCAACTGCTATACCAGAAGATCCATTAACCAAAAGATTTGGGAACCTGCACGGCAATACTGTAGGCTCCTTTTGCCTATCATCATAACTTGTTTGAAAATCTACTGTGTCGTTATTTATATTTGTTACCATTTCCATAGATATTTTGCTCATTCTCGCTTCTGTATACCTATAATGAGCTGCTGGATCCCCATCAACCGACCCAAAATTTCCATGACCGTCTACTAAAGGATACCGCAAAGAAAAATTTTGCGCTAATCTAACTAATGCATCATAAACAGATGTGTCACCATGTGGATGGTAGTTTGCTAACACATTGCCTACAGTATCGGCACACTTATGATGCGGCCTATCTGGATATAACCCATTTTCCCACATTGTATATATTATGCGCCTATGTACAGGCTTTAACCCATCTCGTACATCTGGCAAAGCTCGTGCTACTATAACAGACATAGAGTAATCTAAAAAAGACTTTTTCATTTCTTTTTCGATATCTACATCTATAACCCTACCCAAACTTGGGTCAAAATTTACATCATCTGGCATTTTAATCCCCTTTAAATTTTAAATATATATATCTATATAAAATGTTTTACGTGAAACATTAACCTCAACCTAAATATCTAAATTTTGCACTAACTTTGCATTTTGCTCTATAAAGTTTTTTCTTGGCTCCACTTTATCCCCCATAAGAATTGTAAACGTTTCATCGGCAACTGTGGCGTCTTCTATTGTAACTTTTATCATAACTCTATTTTCTGGGTTCATTGTTGTTTCCCAGAGTTGCTCTGGATCCATTTCTCCCAAACCTTTATACCTTTGCATTGTTACGTTAACTTCTTTAAATTTTTCATTTAACTCTTTTAAATATGAATCACGTTCTGCATCAGAATAAACATATTTGTGTTTTTTATTATGAGTAATTCTATAAAGCGGTGGCTGAGCTAAGTATATGTGGCCTGTTGTTATAAGTGGCCGCATAAACCTGAAAAAAAACGTTAGAAGTAACGTCCTAATGTGGCTGCCATCTACATCTGCATCTGCCATTATAACAATTTTGTTATACCTCAACCTTTCAATA
>CAMKFY010000014.1 GCA_946411985.1 uncultured Clostridiaceae bacterium | reverse complement strand
TTATTTAATTTTAACAGATATCGGAAAAGAAACAATTAAAACATTAAAATCTGAAATTTCAGAATCCACCTTAAAAAAACATTTAGAAAGCATAAACAGCATAATAAAAGAGGAGCAAGAAAACAAAAACAAAAAAACATATATAAAAAATGAAAATAATGGCTTTTCCGTAAGGCTAATATTAGAAGAAACAAGCAGCAACCTGCTAGATTTAGAACTTTTCTGCCCAACCAAAGAATTCGCAGAAACAGCTAAAAGCCAAATGAAAAGCAAAACTACAGAAATATATAAAGCAATACTTGCAATAATAAATAACGATCAAGAATCTCTCTCAAAAATAGCAGCAGCACTTAAAAATCCAACAAAATTTTAACATTTCTATTGTTAAAAGTCAATTTAAAAAAATTAAAAAAATTTAAAATTTTAGTTTGACAAATACATGTTATGCTGATATAATACTCCTGTTGCAAGTTTACTATGCTTTTGCGGGTGTAGTTAAATGGTAGAATACCAGCCTTCCAAGCTGGGGACGCGGGTTCGATACCCGTCACCCGCTCCATGTTTTTTTGTGGTTTAAGCGCGCCGGTAGCTCAGTGGATAGAGCAACCGCCTTCTAAGCGGTAGGCCCCAAGTTCGAGTCTTGGTCGGCGCACCATTATTTGGTGGGTATGGCACAGTTGGTTAGCGCGCCAGATTGTGGCTCTGGAGGTCGTGGGTTCGAATCCCACTATCCACCCCATTTTAGTTTTGATGGTTATTTGTTGGGCTATAGCCAAGTGGTAAGGCAACGGGTTTTGGTTCCGTGATTTCGCTGGTTCGAATCCAGCTAGCCCAGCCATTCATTTTATTGGGGTGTTGCCAAGTGGTAAGGCGCCAGATTCTGGCTCTGGTATTCGTGGGTTCGAATCCTACCATCCCAACCATGTTTCATAAAAGTTTAGCAATTCTGCTCAGTGGACGCAGAATTGCTCATTGTTTTTTAATTAATTCTAACCTTATCTTTATCTCCAAAAAAACCTTTAAAAATTAGAAGCCCCAAAATAATTGGAAAGTAAAAACTATATATTCTCCAAAGTAGTAAAGCAGTACTCATCTTTTCTGGAGCAAACACCCCTTCATATACTGCGCAATATAAAAATTCAGCTCCTCCAACAGCTCCAGGAAGCGGAATAAATGTGCTGCTCATTTGAACGCAAGCGGCTCCGCACATTATATTAAAAACAAACTCAAAATTTAACCTAATGCCGCACACAAAAGCCACAACAACATTAATAAAATAAAAAACTAAAAGCTGAACAACACTTAAAAAAAGCATCTTAAAAATTTCTTTTTTTCGTTTTAAAGCTAAAACTATGCTCCTGTTAAAAAAATCTATCTCCTTCTTAGCGCCCTTTAATTTGTTCTCAAGCTCTTTAAATATTTTAAATTTAGACAACATTTTAGCAAAAAAGCTCAACAGAAAAAGTGTAACTTTTTTATTAAGACCCACAAGCACTAAAGCCAAAGCTATTATAATATTTATAAAAAAGCCTAGAAACATAAAAATAGCAAAACCTTGAATTTTGTTTAAAAAATAATTCAATTTTAAAAGTAACACGAAAATGCATATAACACTCAAAGAAATTTGAAAACAAACAAACTTAACAAGAAGCGCGCCCACAGCTACGCCATAGCCAACTCCGCCATGCTTGCTCATATAAAAAACTTGAAACGGTTGCCCACCTGTGGCAGACGGAGTAATATTATTAAAAAATTGACCCAAAATACAATTTTTCATACTAATTAATGGGTTAAGCTTTTTGCCAAAAATTTTAAGCGAAATATCTAAAATATGAGTTTCTAACCCTAAATATAGCAAAAAAACAAAAAAACCAATAAAAACCCACCACGGATTACACTTTAAAAAAACTTCTAAAACGTTATGTATGCCATCTACAAAAACTATGTAAAATATGAGCGCCAAAACAGACAACAAAATTAATAAAATATTAAAAACATTAGACTTTACCTTCAAGGTGTAAAACACATCCTTTTTTAATTAAAAAACAAAAATAAGTATATAAAATATTGAAAATAAAAGCTAAATAATATAAAATTGCGTTGTAAAATACATATTTACGCAACAATATATTTTTTTATATCTTCAAAAAATTTGGAGCTTTCATCTGCTTCAGCATTTAACTCAATATTTTGAGTAAGGTCTAAACTAAAAATTCCTATTATAGACCTAGCATTCACAGCATATTTTCCGCAACACAAATTAACCTTAAAGCAATATCCGCTAACAATATCAACAAAATCTTTAACATCATTAACGGTATTTAACCTAATTACAACGCTTGCCATTACTATAACTCCTTTTACAACAAAATTTAAACGCTAAACATAATGATATCAACTAAAACTTTTTTAGTCAACTTAAATTAATGCTAACACTATTATATTTTAAAATTATTTTTTTAGGAGTAGTTTAATGAAAATATTTTTTTTTACACTAGGGTGCAAGGTAAACCAATATGAAACAACATTGCTTAAAAACATCTTCATATCTAAAAATTTTGAAGTAACAGAAAACATTCAAGAAGCAAATATATTTATTATTAACTCGTGCACAGTAACCGCAACTAGTGACAAAAAGGTTAATAAATTAATAAATAAAATAAAAAACGTAAACAGAAACGCAATAGTTGCGCTAACTGGGTGTTTGCCGCAAGCCTTCCCAGAAAAAATGGA
Source organism: uncultured Clostridiaceae bacterium (assembly GCA_946411985.1). Lineage (GTDB taxonomy): Bacteria > Bacillota > Clostridia > Oscillospirales > Ruminococcaceae > RUG12519. The sequence goes on along the minus strand of CAMKFY010000014.1, from coordinate 13,177 downwards.
ATATGTTAAAAATGTAGATATAATAACAGGAAACACAAATAAACTAAAGCTGCCAGAACTTTTAGAAGAATTTATAAAAAATAAAACTAGAAATATATATGTAGAAGCACATAAAAAAAATGTTAATTTTGATAACACAATAATAAAAAAAGTGTTTAAAACTCCGAGAGCATTCATAAAAATACAAGATGGTTGCGATAGGTTTTGCACATATTGTATTATACCAAAAGCTAGAGGTTTTATAACTTCTAAACCGCTAAATATATTAAAACAAGAAGTGCAAAACGTTTGCGAAAACGGGTGTTGCGAAGTTGTCCTCACAGGAATAAACCTTTCATGTTATGGAAAAGATTTTGAAAACATTAACATCATAGACGCAATAAAAACAGTTTTAAGCGTAAAAGGCGTTGAAAGATTACGTCTTAGTTCTTTAGAGCCAAACCTTTTAAAAAAAGACGATATATTATTTTTAAGCAAAGAAGAAAGATTCTGCCCACAATTTCACTTTTCTTTACAAAGCGGTTGCAACTCCGTTCTTAAAAGAATGGGCAGACATTATAACAAAAACGAATATATTGAAAATGTTAAATTTATATTTAAACATTTTAGCAACCCCTCAATTACAACAGACATAATAGTAGGGTTTCCTGGCGAAACAAATCAAGAATTTGAAGAATCTTTACATTTTGTAGAACGTATAGGGTTTTCGAGAATTCATATATTCCCATATTCAAAAAGGCCAGGCACTAAAGCAGCTAATATGCCAAACCAAATTCCAAGTGAAATAAAAAAAGAGAGAGCAAAAATTATGAGCAACGCAGCAAAAAAATCCACTGAAAAATTTTTGAAAAACCAACAAAATAAAATTTTACAGGTGCTCTTTGAAACAAATTCTGAAGGTATATATAAGGGTTATTCTAAAAATTATTGCTTAGTTAAGGTAAAATTTAATAGTAATATATGTGGAAAAATTAAAAATGTTAAAATAACAAATTTTGAAAAACAATACTTAATAGGCACAATAATAGATTAATTAGTTTAAAATATTAAAAATAAATAAAATTTGGAGGACATATGAAAATATATAAAATATATGTAGAAAAAAAAGAAAACTTTAATATTGAAGCCAAAAATTTAAACTGGGATATTTTAAATTTATTAAAACTAAATAGCGTTAAAAAAACGAGAATTTTAAATGCATACTACATAGAAGGCATAAATGAAGATATATTTAAATGCAGTGTAGACACAATATTTTCAGAACCACAAACAGATAATTTCTACACAGAATTGCCAAACTGTAAAAATATATTTGCGGTAGAATATCTGCCAGGCCAATATGACAAAAGAGCAGATTTTTGCGAACAATGTTTAAAATTAACATTCCATAAAATAACCCCTATAGTAAAAACAGCGAAAATATACATTTTCGAAGGAGAACTAAAAAATAACGAGCTAGAAATAATAAAAAAATATATTATAAACCCAGTTGAATGCGTTGAAGGCAAGCTAAAAATAGAAAACATAAACACAAAATATGAAGAAGCTAAAGATGTTAAAATTTTATATAGCTTTAATAGCTTAAATAACGAAGAGCTTAAAAACTTAATATTAAAAGAAAACCTAGCAATGAGCTTAGAAGACATATTAATATGCCAAAACTATTTTAAAAACGAAGAAAAAAGGCCACCAACATTAACAGAAATAAAAATTTTAGACGCCTACTGGAGCGACCATTGCAGGCACACCACGTTTTCCACAATAATTGAAAATATAAACATAAAAGACCAAGAAGTTTTAGATATGTTTAACGAATATAAAAATATAAAAAAGGAGTTAAATTTAAATAGCAAGCCAATAACCCTAATGGATATTGCTACAATAGGCGCCAAAAAATTAAAAAAAGAAGGGCTTTTAAATAATTTAGACGAAAGTGAAGAAATAAACGCATGCTCTGTTAATATTAAAATTCCAATTGAAAATAGCGTTAAAGATGTTGTTTTAATGTTTAAAAATGAAACACATAACCATCCAACAGAAATAGAACCATTTGGAGGGGCTGCCACATGCCTTGGTGGAGCAATAAGAGACCCACTATCTGGCCGGTGTTATGTATATCAGGCAATGCGAATATCTGGCGCTGCAAACCCACTTACGCCTATTGAAAACACAATAAAAGGCAAGCTGCCTCAACGAAAAATAGTAACAACGGCTGCTTTAGGCTACTCCTCATATGGCAACCAAATTGGAATTGCCACAGGTTTTGTGGAAGAAATATATAATGAAGGTTATATGGCAAAAAAAATGGAGGTTGGCGCAGTTATTGGCGTAGCACTAAAAAAAAACATAATAAGAAAAACTCCAAGCCCTGGCGACGTTGTAATATTAATTGGCGGGAAAACAGGAAGAGATGGTTGCGAAGGGGCTACTGGCTCTTCTAAAGAGCACAATATGAATTCATTAAAAAGTTGCGCAACTCAGGTGCAAAAAGGAAACCCAGTAGAAGAACGAAAAATACAAAGGCTATTTAAAAATGAAAATATAAGTAAAATAATAAAAAAATGCAACGATTTTGGAGCAGGCGGAGTTTCTGTAGCTGTTGGGGAGCTAGCAAAAGGCGTTGAAATATATTTAGATATAATTCCTAAAAAATATGAAGGTTTGAATGGCACAGAGCTTGCAATATCTGAATCGCAAGAGCGAATGGCTGTTGTAACATCTAAAGAAAACGCAGATTATTTCATAAATGAAGCAAAAAAAGAAAACCTTATAGCCGTAAAAATGGCAAAAATAACTAAAGAAAACAGAGTTGTTATGCATTGGCGTGGAAATAAAATTGTAGATATATCGCGCAAATTTTTAAATTTAAACGGTGCACAAAGAAAAATGGGCGTTGTTGTGGAAAAACAAAAAATAAACCCTATTTTTAAATTAGAAAACACAAAAGCAAATTGGTTAAAACATATTAGCAGCCTAAACATAGCCTCGCAAAAGGGTTTGGTTAATATATTTGATTCCACAATAGGAGCAAACACAGTTTTAATGCCATACGGAGGAAAATATAAAAAAACAAAAGCACAGAGCATGGTAGCCAAAATTCCCATAAACAAAAACGAAAATGTTGTGTCTATAATGTCTTATGGTGTAAACCCATATTTACAGCAACAAAGCCCTTTTTTTGGGGCTATGTATGCTATTATTGAGTGCCTAGCAAAAATTATAGCCACAGGTGGAAATTTAAAAGAATGTTGGCTCACATTTCAAGAATATTTCCCAGCCATAAAAAATAGCAAAAAACGATTTGCATTGCCTTTCCTAGCATTACTTGGAGCTTTAAAAGCCCAATTAGAGCTCAAAGTAGCAGCCATTGGCGGAAAAGATTCAATGAGCGGAAGCTTTGAAAATTTGGATGTGCCTCCAACTTTAATAGCTTTTGGGGTGTCTGTAGCTAAAATAGAAAATATAATATCTCCAGAATTTAAAAAAATTGGAAGTTTGGTGGCTTTAGTGGCTCCAAAATATGAAGAAAATAACGCTCCAAATTTTTCCAGCATACGTAGCACCTTTTCATTGGTTGAAAATTTAATAAATAACAAAAAAATATATTCTGCCTATGCCATTGGCTTTGGAGGAGTAAGTGAAGCAATAACTAAAATGTGTTTTGGCAACAGAATAGGGTTTGAGTTTACAGAAAAATTAGATAGCAACATTCTTTTTAACGCCAGCTATGGCAGCTTTATTTTAGAATTAAAAGAAAATATACCAAATTTAAAGGTTATTGGAAAAACAACAGAAAACTATAAAATAAAACAAGAACAGTTTAAAATAAATGTAAACGAACTAGAAAGAGCAAATGAAAACACTTTAGAAGAAATATATAAAACTAAAACAAACGACGAATTTTCAGAATATGCTAAAAATATTTTAAATAATCTTTACAATAGCAAATATAACTCAGAAAAAGAAGTTAGAAAAACAAATTTACTAATTAAGCCCCCAACCCCAAAAATATTAATACCGGTATTTCCAGGCACAAACTGCGAATTAGATGTTAAATATATGTTTGAAAAGCATGGTGGAGAATGCGAAATATTTATAATAACCAACCTAAACGAATACTGCATAAAAGATTCTATTGAAAACTTTTCTAAAAAAATAGATAGTGCCAACATAATAGCCATACCTGGCGGGTTTTCTGCTGCGGATGAACCTGATGGCAGCGCAAAATTTATAGCTTCATTTTTTAGAAATTGCAAGGTTAAAGAAGCAACACACAAATTTTTAAAAGAAAAAGACGGCCTAATGTTAGGAATATGTAACGGTTTTCAAGCTTTAATAAAGTTAGGGCTTATAGAGCATGGGCTTATAACAAGCCCTAAAGAAGTTTCTGCCACTTTAACATATAATTCAATAGGAAAACACCAATCAGATATAGTTCAAACTAAAGTTATTTCCAATAAATCTGTATGGCTACAATATGAAAACTTAGAATACCAATATAAAATTGCAATATCGCATGGCGAAGGGAGGCTAATAGCCAAAAATGAAACTTTGCAAAAATTCATACAAAACAATCAAATAGCCAGCGTATATGTAGATTTTAATAATAAAATAAGCATGGACGCAGCTTTCAATCCAAACGGTTCATTCCTTGCTATAGAAGGATTAACCTCAAAAGACGGCAAAATTTTTGGCAGAATGGGGCATAGTGAGAGAATGCGAGAAAATTTATATAAAAATATACCAAATATAAAACACCAACACATATTTAAAGCAGGCGTAGACTATTTTAAGTAAAACCTGCCTCTAAAAGCAATAAATGCGTTAAGTATTGCCAAAATAGACACCCCAACGTCTGAAAAAATAGCGAGCCATACATTTGTGAGCCCAAAAACTCCTAACAAAAATATTACAGCTTTAAAGCTAAGTGAAAAGAATATATTTTGCTTCACAGTTCGCACCACTTTTTTAGATATTAATATAGCAATAAGCACCTTTTTTATATCATCATCCATTAGAACAATATCACAAGCTTGCATAGCAGCGTCGGAGCCTATTGCTCCCATTGCTAAGCCAACGTCTGCCCTTTTTAGCACTGCAGCGTCGTTAATTCCATCTCCAACAAAAGCCACCTTCTTGCCATTACTGCTATTCTCACATAAAAAATATTCAAGTTTTTCCACCTTGTTATGTGGCAAAAGCTCACAGAACGCACAGTCTAAATTAATTTTAGAAGCTACATGCTCCCCTACAGCCTTTCTATCACCAGTTAGCATAACCGTTTTTTCTATTCCGTTTTGCTTTAACTTTTTTATAACGCTTTTAACATTTTCTTTTATTTTATCTTGTAGCGCAATATAACCTGCATATTTTCCGTTAATTGCAACGTGAACGGTGGTTCCGAGTTCAAAATCTTTACAAGAATAAATTCCTATACTGTTCATAAGTTTTAAATTTCCAACAAACACTTCCCTGCCGTCTACAAATGCTTTAACACCTTTTCCAAAAATATCTTCTATATTTTTAACTCTACCAATATCTAGCTCTTTATTATATGCTTTTTTTATAGATTTTGCTATTGGGTGGTTTAAATTTACTTCCACTAAAGCAACAACTTCTAATATTTCTTCCTTGCTAAAATTTTCGTTAGATATTTTGCTAACAAAAAAGTCTCCTGTTGTTAAAGTTCCAGTTTTATCAAATATTACAGTGTTAACATTAAAAAGTTGCTCTAAAAATATGCCACCCTTAACCAATATACCATTTTTAGCAGCTTTTGAAATTGCCAAAAAAAAGCTAACCGGCACAGATATAACCAAAGCGCACGGGCAGGATATAACCAAAAATATTAAGAATTTTTCAAGCCAAACCTCCCAAACACCATTAAAAAACATAACAGGCACAACAAAAATTAAAACTCCAATAGCAACAACGCACGGGGTATATATTTTAGCAAATTTTCTTATTAAATTCTCAGTTTTAGACTTTTTATTATTAATATTTTCCATTAAGCTTAAAACCTTGCTAACAGCGGAATCTTTATATTTTTTTTCTACACAAACCTCTAAAACTCCGCCAACATTTAAAGAGCCACTTAAAACTCTATCTCCCGGCCCAACATTTAAATGATTAGATTCCCCTGTCATAGCAGACATGTCTATATACGAACCGCCACTTAATATTACGCCATCCAAAGGTATTTTTTCTCCTGGTTTTATAACTATAACATCTCCAACATTAACAACTTCAGGGTTAACCCTATTTAAACTGCCTTTTTGCTTTAAATTGGCATAATTTGGCCTAATAGCCATAATATCTTTTATATTATTTTCAGAACTAGCAATAGCAAAATTTTGGAAAAGCTCTCCCACCTGATATAGCAAAAAAACAAACACTGCCTCTAAATACTCTTTTAAAAAAAAGGCTCCAACAGTGGCTATAAACATTAACGCATTTTCATCTAAAAATTTTAGTTTAACAATATTCTTACATGTTCTTAAAATTACATCATAACCAACGACTAGGTATGGAACAATATATATTAACATTTTAAATTTCACTAAAAATGGAAAAAAATTAAATGCTAACATTGCTACAAAAACCAACAATGCAGCAAAAATAATTCTTAAAAACAATATCTTCCTATTTCTCTCCATAACTAAGCTCTCTTTTCAAAAGTTTATTAATATAATGGCCACTTTAATAAAGCAACAACTTTATTAAAAATAATATAAAATTACACTAAAAGAATTATAAATTAAAAAATGGAAAAATTCAAATTTTTAATTTTTTTAATAATGTATTGATTATATTTTCAAACTAATATATAATATTTTGGGGTGTTTTTACACATTTTTAATATAAAATAACAAGTTTTTTGTATTCTAGATTTTTATTTTGAAATAAAAATAGTTGGAGAGGTAATGCATAATTGTTTAAAATTTTACAAAAAAAGGTTCTTCATGAAACTGTTACACTAATGAAAATAGATGCGCCAAATATAGCAAAAAAGGTAAAACCCGGCCAATTCATAATATTAAGAATAAACGAAAAAGGAGAAAGAATTCCTCTAACCGTAGCAGATTTTAATAGAGAAAGCGGAACAATAACAATAATTTTCCAAGTGGTTGGCAGCACAACAAAACTTTTAAACGAGTTAAATGAGAATGATAACATTCTTGATGTTGTGGGGCCTCTTGGAAAAGCTTCTAAGTTAGATGATATTAAAAAAGTGGCTTTAATTGGTGGTGGAGTTGGTTGCGCAATAGCCTACCCCATAGCAAAATATCTTAACGGTAAAAAGGCTATTGTGCACACAATAGTAGGCTTTAGAAATAAAAGCTTAGTAATATTAAAAAATGAATTTGAAAGAGTATCAAATAAATTTATATTAACAACAGATGACGGGTCTTGCGGTGAAAAGGGGCTTGTAACAGATGCGCTTAAAAGGTTAATAGTAGATTGTGGAGAAAATTACGATGAAGTTATAGCAATAGGGCCGCTCGTAATGATGAAATTTGTTTGCAAGCTTACAAAAAAATATAATATTAAAACAACTGTTTCTATGAACCCAATAATGATAGACGGCACGGGAATGTGTGGCGGTTGCAGAATTATTGTAGACGGCCAAACTAGGTTTGCATGTGTAGACGGCCCAGATTTTGATGGGCATAAAGTAGATTTTAACACTGCAATAGAAAGGAATAGAATGTATGTAGAACACGAAAAGAGAGAATATGATAAAACTTGTAATCTTTTAAAAAGGAGCAATATTAAATAATGCCAAATATGAGTTTAAAAAAAACTTATATGCCCGTTCAAAACCCAAACGAAAGAAACAAAAATTTTAAAGAAGTAGCTCTAGGCTATAACGAAGAACAGGCAATAAACGAAGCAAATAGGTGTTTAAATTGCAAAAATAAACCATGCAGCTTAAAATGCCCTGTTTCTATAAATATACCAGCTTTTATTGAAAAAATAAAAGAAAAAAAATATGAAGAAGCATATAACATAATAAAAATGTCTTCCTCTTTGCCTGCAGTGTGTGGCCGGGTTTGCCCACAAGAAACTCAGTGCGAGGGCGGTTGCGTGCGCGGCATTAAAGGAGAAAGTGTTAGCATTGGCAGGCTTGAGAGGTTTGTGGCAGATTATAATAACAGTAAAAATATTAAAAATTCTTATAATAAAATAAAAAAAAATGGGGTAAATGTAGCTATTGTAGGGTCTGGCCCATCCGGCCTTTCATGCGCTGGAGAACTTTTAAAAAATGGATTTAGCGTTACAATTTTTGAAGCACTACATAAAGCAGGCGGAGTTTTAATATATGGCATCCCAGAATTTAGGTTGCCAAAGGCCATAGTAGAAAAAGAAATAGAAAACCTTATAAATTTAGGAGCAAATATAGAAAAAAACGTTGTAATAGGAAGCACAATAACAATAGACGAGCTTTTAAAGCAGGGTTTTAAAGCAGTGTTTATAGGGTCTGGCGCTGGGCTTCCAAAATTTATGAACATAAAAGGAGAAAGTTTAAATGGAGTATATTCTGCAAACGAATTTTTAACCCGAATAAACCTAATGAAAGCAAATGAAGAAGATTTCGCTACGCCAATATATAAAGCAAAAAATGTGGCAGTTATAGGTGGCGGAAACGTGGCTATGGATGCTGCGAGGTGTGCAAAGCGCTTAGGAGCTGAAAATGTGTACATAATATACAGGAGAAGCGAAAAGGAAATGCCAGCTAGGCTAGAAGAGGTGGAGCACGCAAAACAAGAAGGAATTATATTAAAAACTTTATGCAACCCTGTTGAAATACACGGTGATGAAAGATTTTTTGTTAAAAGTGTGGAGTGCGTGGAAATGATGCTTTCAGACCCAGACGAAAGCGGCAGAAGGCGCCCTGTGGAAAAGCAAAATACAAACTTCAAAATAGATGTGGAATGTGTTATAACTGCAATAGGCACTTCACCAAACCCACTTATAAAAAACACAACGCCAGACCTTAACACAAAAAGTTGGGGCGGAATAATAATAGATAGTAGCACCGGGCTCACATCTAAAGAAAACGTTTACGCTGGAGGCGACGCAGTAACCGGCTCTGCCACTGTAATACTTGCAATGCAGGCAGGAAAATTGGCTGCTAAAGCTATAATAGAAAAATTTAGTTTGAATTAGATGTTTTTAACAAAGGAGGTTTTAATTATTGATTAAATTTAACGTTGGAGTTATAGGCGCAACGGGCATGGTTGGCCAGCGCTTTCTAACAATTTTAGATACACACCCATGGTTTAACGTAAAGGTGCTTGCTGCGTCTGCTTCTAGTGCTAATAAATATTATGAAGAAGCTGTAAAAGGCAGATGGAAACTACAAGCCAGCATACCGCAACGTTTTAAAAAAATGGTGGTTTTAGATGCTATAAAAGATATTAAAAATATAGTAAAAGAAGTAGATTTTGTGTTTTGCGCTGTTAACATGAAAAAAGAAGACATTAAAAATTTAGAAGAATGTTACGCAAAATTAGAATGCCCTGTAATATCTAACAATTCTGCAAACAGGTTTAGCGCAGACGTTCCCATGATTATACCCGAAATAAACTCCAAGCACGCAGAAATTATAAAATATCAGCGCAAAAGGCTTGGTGTTAAAAGGGGGTTTGTAGCAGTAAAATCTAATTGTTCTATACAAAGTTACGTTCCAGCTATATCCCCTCTTTTAAAATTTACACCAACCAATATTTTAGCATGCACATACCAAGCGGTGTCTGGCGCAGGCAGAACTTTAAACGAGTGGGAAGATATAAACGATAACGTTATACCATATATTAAGGGCGAAGAAGAAAAATCTGAGCTAGAACCGCTAAAAATATGGGGCACTATAAAAAATGACGAAATAGTTTTAAATGAAAATATATCTATAACAACACAATGCCTAAGAGTGCCCGTATCAGACGGGCATATGGCTGCTGTGTTTTTAAGCTTAAAAGATGCGCCTAGCATAGAAGACATAAAAAAAATATGGGAAAATTTTAAACCAGAAATTTATAATTTAAATTTGCCATCAGCGCCAGAAAAATTCTTAACCTATTTTGAAGAGCCAAACAGGCCACAAACAAAAATAGACAGAAATTTAGGGGGCGGCATGACAATATCTATAGGCAGATTGAGGCAAGACAAGCAATATAATTATAAATTTGTGTGCCTTTCTCATAACACGCTACGTGGCGCTGCAAAAGGTGCAATTTTAATGGCAGAACTTCTAGCAGTAGAAGGTTATTTTTAAAATATATTAACACAAGGAGAGAACATTATGAAAAAACCACTATTTAAAGGCTCTGGAGTGGCTTTAATAACTCCAATGCACCCCGATGGCTCGGTTAACTACGAAAAGTTAAAAGAGTTGGTGGAGTGGCATATAGAAAATGGCACAGATGCTATAATAGCGTGTGGCACTACAGGCGAATCTTCCACGCTTACAGACTTAGAGCATAAAAAGGTTATTGAAGAGGTGGTTAATCAAGCAAAAAAAAGAGTGCCTGTTATAGCAGGCACCGGAAGCAATAGCACGAGTTATGCAATAGAGCTTTCAAAGGAAGCAGAAAGCTTAAAGGCAGATGGCGTTCTTGTGGTTAGCCCATACTACAATAAAGCTTCGCAAACTGGATTAATAAAACACTACAAATGCATAGCAGATAGCATAAACATACCGGTTATAGTGTATGACGTGCCTTCTAGAACCGGTTGCAAAATAGAAATAAGCACATTAAAAGAGCTCTCAAAACATGAAAATATAACCGCAATCAAAGCAGCTTCAGGCTCAATTTCAGATGTTGCAAAGATTGCTAATGCTTGTGAAGATAACCTTTTTATATTTTCAGGTAATGATGACCAAACAGTGCCTATTATGTCGCTAGGCGGAGTGGGAGTTATATCTGTGTTGGCAAACATAGCGCCAGCTCAAACGCATAAAATATGCGAATTATATTTAAATGGAAATTGCAAAGAAAGCGCAAGCTTGCAACTAGAATTTTTAAATCTTATTAACGCATTGTTTATAGAAGTAAACCCTATTCCTGTTAAAGAAGCAATGAATTTAATGGGCATGCAGGTTGGGTCATGCAGGTTGCCGCTTTGTGAATTAGACGAGCAAAAGCTAAAGAAATTGAAATTGTGTTTGGAAAAGCACAAATTTATATAATAAACTATTTAAGGAGAAAAAACTATTGACAAGTATAATTTTAAACGGAGCGCTAGGCAAAATGGGTAGATGTATATCTGAAATGGTTAAGCAATGTAACGCTAATTTTGAAATAGTAGCCGGGGTAGACCCAAGCATAACAAAAAACTACAGTGACACCGAAATTAAAATAACCGCAAACTTTCCACAAAACGTTAAAGCAGACGCTATAATAGATTTTTCTAATGTGAATGCGCTAAGTGGGCTTTTAGATTTCGCGAAAACCAATAATATACCGCTAGTGCTTGCTACCACAGGGTATAACGAAAATCAAATAGAGCAGATAAAAAAATATTCTGAAATTTTGCCAATTTTTTTCACATTTAATATGTCTTTAGGTATAAACCTAGTGATGCAGTTAATAAAAAAAGCATTTAACACGCTTGGTAAAGATTTCGATATAGAAATAATAGAAAAGCATCACAACAAAAAAATCGATGCCCCAAGCGGCACAGCCTTAATGTTGGCTGACGCTATAAATTTTGAAGCAAAAAATTATTATAAATATATATATAATAGACACGATATTAGAAAAAAACGTGACGACAACGAAATAGGAATACATTCAGTAAGAGCTGGCTCTATAGTTGGCGAACATGAAGTAATATTTTCAAGTCAAGACGAAACAATATCTATAAAGCATATAGCAAACAGCAAAAGCGTGTTTGCAGCTGGAGCTTTAAGAGCAGCTGCATTTATTAACAATAAAAAGCCAGGCTTATACAATATGAGTGATTTGGTAGGCAAATAGTATTAGTTTTCACCATCACTAACATCTTCAGCCGACACCAAGCTTGACTTAGCCACAAGCCTACCCTTTAAATAATACTCTATTTTGCCTACGGTGTCGCCTTCTTTTAATTTTCCAAAATAGAAGGGTGACGCCACTATTTTGTAATCAACTTTATAATTATTAAGTATACTGTTTTGAGCAGATATTTTGCAAGGCTTTTTAACCTTAACCTTAAAATACTTATCTTCCTCTCCACACCACCTCAAACTCAAATTTTCCAGCGCGTTTCTAGTATTATCAGAATCTTGTGGCAGAATAAAATCTTTATATTGCGAGAAGCCATAATCAAACATATTCCTAACCGATCCCCAATGCTCATGGCAGTTTAACACAACAGCAATTAAAGGCAGGTCGTCTTTTTTGGCAACGCTCACTAAACATCTGCCTGCTTTATTTGTAAACCCTGTTTTTCCACCACACGAATATTCGTAAAAATGCTTTGAACCCCTATGTAGAAATTTATGCTGACTATATAACTCCAATCGCCCGTCTTTTTTATCTATGTTTTTGCGTTTCCACATTTTACTTAATTGCTCGCTATTTATACTTGGTGTTTTTAATATTTGGCGCATTGTTTTGCTATTTTTAAAAACATAACTCATTAGCAATGCTAACTCTCTTGCCGTTGTTTTGTTATCTAAATTTTTAATATATACAACGTCCTCAGGGCCCAAACCTGAAGGCGAAGAATAAGACGTATTTTTAAACCCTAAAGCCTTACAGCGTTCATTCATAAGCTTAACAAATTCCACTATAGAGCCAGACACCCTTATCGCTATTTCATTAGCGGCATCGTTGCCCGATAAAAACATTAAGCCATAAAGCAAACCCCGCATAGATATTAAATCGCCATCTTTCAAACCTAAAAGACTAGTGCCTTCTAAATATCTTTGGTTTACCGCCTCTGCATGCACAGGGTAAAGCGAATCTAAAAACGTGCTTACATCTGAATTTTTTAATTTTGCCATTTTAGATATATATTCACATGCCAGTAAAGCAGTCATAACTTTTGTTGTGCTTGCCATAGGGGCTGGGTAATCAGCATTTTTTTCGTAAATAACGTCGTTAGTTCTGCCATCTATTAATATTGCTTCTAAAGCATTACTAGCCACAGACGCATTAGTATTAAAATTATTTTTAGCACTGCCATCTTT
>CAMKFY010000013.1 GCA_946411985.1 uncultured Clostridiaceae bacterium | reverse complement strand
TAATGGCTTCATCAAAATCTTTAAATGTTTTGCCTTCCCCTTTTTCACCATTTCTTTCTATTGTTAAATAATAAGAGCCTAAAACCATATCATTTGTAGGAACTGCCACAGGCTTTCCGTCAGACGGCTTTAAAAGGTTATTTGCAGCAAGCATTAAAAACCTTGCTTCTGTTTGAGCCTCTATAGAAAGCGGAACATGCACAGCCATTTGATCTCCATCAAAATCTGCATTATATGCCGTACACACTAAAGGATGGAGCTTTAAAGCCTTTCCTTCCACTAAAACCGGCTCAAATGCCTGAATGCCAAGCCTATGAAGCGTTGGAGCCCTGTTTAAAAGCACTAGCCTGCCCTTAATAACAGTTTCTAAACAATCCCATACCTGCACCTTGCCTTTTTCTATCATTTTTCTAGCGCTTTTTATGTTTGAAGCCAACCCTTTTTCCACCAATTTTTTCATAACAAATGGCTTGAAAAGCTCCAAAGCCATCTCCTTAGGAAGCCCACACTGATACATCTTAAGATTTGGGCCCACCACTATAACAGAACGCCCAGAATAATCAACACGTTTCCCAAGAAGATTTTGCCGAAATCTTCCTTGTTTACCCTTTAACATATCTGATAAAGATTTAAGAGGCCTATTATTTGCCCCAGTTACAGACCTGCCACGTCTGCCATTATCTATTAAAGCGTCTACCGCTTCCTGCAACATCCGCTTTTCATTTCTAACTATTATATCGGGAGCATTTAATTCTAAAAGCCGTTTTAATCTATTATTTCTATTTATAACTCTCCTGTAAAGGTCATTCAAATCAGATGTGGCAAACCTTCCAGCATCTAGCTGCACCATAGGCCGCAAGTCTGGCGGTATAACAGGTATAACATCTAATATCATCCACTCTGGCTTATTCCCACTACTTAAAAATGCCTTTACTATATCAAACCTCCTTATAGCCTTCACCTTTTTTTGGCCGGTGGAATTTTCTATTTTTTTCTTAAGGTCTTTATATAGCAACTTTAAATCGGTATTTTTAAGCAAATCTTTAATAGCCTCAGCGCCCATTTTAGCAGTAAAATCTTCTTCATAACGTTCATACATATCACTATATTCACGTTCACTCAAAATTTGCCCAAATTCAAGCTCTGTGCTGCCAGGGTTTACAACTATATATTTAACAAAATACAAAACCTCTTCCAATTTTTTTGGAGATATATCTAATAATAACGCTATTCTAGACGGAATCCCTTTAAAATACCATATATGCGACACTGGAGCAGCAAGCTCAATATGCCCCATACGCTCACGCCGCACATTAGAATTTGTAACCTCCACCCCGCAACGTTCACAAACCTTTCCTTTATAGCGTAAACGTTTATATTTGCCACAATTACATTCCCAATCTTTTATAGGCCCAAATATGCGTTCACAAAAAAGCCCTTCCTTTTCTGGTTTTAAGGTTCTATAATTTATAGTTTCTGGTTTTTTAACCTCCCCGCAAGACCATTTACGTATCTGATCTGGCGACGCCAAATCTATTTTCATAGAACTAAAAGCTCCAAAATCCATTGTAGGTTCTTCCTTTCTTTTAGATAAAACTTTAAGCGTCTTGCCCTTTTTCCACAAACAAAGTAGAATCTTCTTCTGCTCCCTCTTCGGCCTTATATGGCTTTTCGCCTTCTATTTCTCTATGTTCCCAATCTTCTTCAAATTCTACCCCGCTGCTATATTTTAAAGACTTTGTTAGGTCTACCTCATTGCCGTCATCATCAAAAACTCTTATGCTAAGTGCCAACGATTGAAGCTCCTTAACAAGAACATGAAAAGCTTCTGGCGCACCAGGCCGTGGAATATTTTTCCCTTTAACTATAGCTTCATACGTTTTAACCCTTCCCGATATATCATCAGATTTTACAGTTAACATCTCTTGCAACGTATGCGCAGCTCCGTAAGCCTCCAAAGCCCAAACTTCCATTTCTCCAAAACGCTGCCCACCAAATTGAGCTTTTCCGCCCAAAGGCTGCTGCGTAACAAGAGAATAAGGCCCTGTAGAACGCGCATGTATTTTATCATCTACTAAATGGTGTAGTTTTAAAAAATACATATAACCTACAGTAACCAAGCTATCAAAAGGCTCCCCTGTTCTGCCATCGTAAAGAACTGTTTTGCCATCCTCCCTGAGGCCAGCTTGCTTTAAAAGCTCTCTTATTTCACATTCACGTGCGCCATCAAACACAGGCGTAGCCACCTTCCAATTTAAAGCTTTAGCAGCCATTCCTAAATGCACCTCTAACACCTGCCCCATATTCATTCGGCTCGGCACTCCAAGAGGGCTCAGCACAATATCAAGCGGCGTGCCATCTGGCAAAAACGGCATATCTTCCTGCGGCAAAATATGTGACACAACTCCTTTATTGCCGTGCCTACCCGCCATTTTATCGCCAACACTTATTTTTCGCTTTTGTATTATATAGCAGCGCACCACAACATTAACGCCTGGCAAAAGTTCATCACAATTCTTTTTTGTAAAAACTTTAACATCTTTAACTATTCCATACTCCCCATGGGGCACTCTAAGAGAAGTATCTCTTACTTCTTTTGCTTTTTCTCCAAATATGGCTCTTAATAACCTTTCTTCCGAAGTTAGCTCTGTTTCTCCTTTTGGGGTTATCTTTCCAACCAATATATCTCCTGCTCTAACTTCAGCGCCTATTCTAATTATGCCTTGTTCATCTAAATTTTTTAAAGAATCTTCTCCAACGTTTGGTATCTCTCTTGTTATTTCTTCTGGCCCAAGTTTTGTATCGCGCACCTCACACTCATATTCTTCTATGTGAATTGACGTGTATGTGTCTTCCTTTACCAATTTTTCATTAATTAAAATAGCGTCTTCATAATTATAACCTTCCCAAGGCATAAACCCAACAAGAACATTCTTCCCCAAACTTATTTCACCGTTATCTGTGGCTGGCCCATCTGCTATAACCTGCCCCTTAGTAACATGCTCATTTATATCTACTATAGGCCGCTGATTTACACATGTGCTTTGGTTAGACCGCGAAAATTTTATAAGCTTATATTCATGCTTCTTGCCATTTTCATCATCTGTTATTACTATTCTATCTCCAGATAACGCCGTAACCGTGCCATCAAAATCACTGCAAACTATAGCCCCAGAATCTACCGCAGCTTTATACTCTATGCCTGTGCCAACTATTGGCGCTTCAGATATTAAAAGTGGCACTGCTTGCCTTTGCATATTTGCTCCCATTAAAGCTCTGTTAGCATCATCATTTTCCAAAAAAGGCACCATAGAAGTAGCCACAGACACCACCATTTTAGGGGACACATCCATATAATCTACTTCTTTATTTTCTATTTCTATAATTTGGTCTATATGCCTAGCATGAACTCTTTCATTAACAAATCTATTATTTTCATCTAACGGCTCATTTGCCTGAGCCACAATATACCTGTCCTCCATGTCTGCCGTCATATATTCCACTTCATCGGTAACAATTCCAGTAGATTTATCTACCTTTCTATATGGAGCAGCCACAAAACCATATTTATTTAGCCTTGCAAATAACGCCAAATATGAAATAAGCCCTATATTTGGCCCTTCTGGAGTTTCTATAGGGCACATCCTACCGTAATGAGTATAGTGCACATCTCGCACTTCAAAGCCCGCCCTATCTCTAGAAAGCCCACCAGGCCCTAAAGCAGAAAGCCTTCTTTTATGTGTAAGCTCTGCTAAAGGGTTTGTTTGATCCATAAACTGCGAAAGAGGAGACGAACCAAAAAACTCCCTCATAACAGCCACAATAGGCCTTATGTTAACAAGTGCCTGTGGAGTTAACACCTCAATATCATTTGCTTGCAAAGTCATACGCTCTTTTATAACACGCTCCATTCTTGCTATACCTATTCTAAACTGATTTTGCAAAAGCTCCCCAACACAACGCACGCGCCTATTTTGCAAATGGTCTATATCGGCTATTACGCCTACGCCACTTGCTAAACAGTTTAAATAGTTTATAGAAGCAAAAATATCATCTTTTAAAATGCATTTAGGCATCAACCTATCTAAATTATCTTTTATAGCTTCTTTTAAAGCTTCTTCGTCTTCATATTTTTCCATTAAAGCTCTAAGAACGCTGAACCGAACCTTTTCTTTTATCCCATATTTTTCCGCATCTATATCTATAAAATCTTTAATATCTACCATACCATTAGAAATAACATTAACAGCCTCACCGTCTACATCTAAACAAACAGAAGTTACCCCAGCGTTTTCTATTAACAAAGCCTTCTCTTTTGTTATAACCTCTCCCTTTTCAGCCAAAACCTCTCCGGTATATTCACTAACCACATTTTCAAAAAGCTTTCTGCCCACCACTCTAGATGAAAGAGAAAGTTCTTTATTATATTTATATCTGCCAACCCGAGAAAGGTCATATCTCCTCTCATCAAAAAATAGGTTTTTTATATATATTGCTGCTGTGTCTAGTGTTACTGGCTCTCCTGGCCTTAATTTTTTATATAGCTCCACTATAGCTTCATTTGCGCTTTTTGTGGCGTCTTTGCTAGTTATTGTTTTATATATTCTCTTATCTTTGCCGAAAATGCCATATATTTCGTCATCTATTCCTTCAAAATCTGTAAAAATATCTTCTCCTTCGTTAACAACATCTTTAATTTTAAGCAAAGACCGTATAAATAATGTTATCGGTATTTTCTTATTTTTATCTATTCGAACATAAAATACGTCATTTGAATCTGTTTCAAACTCCAACCAAGTGCCCCTATTTGGAATTATTGTGCCTAAAAACTTCTTCTTACCAGACTTATCATATTCGCTACCATAGTAAACGCCAGGCGAACGAACAAGTTGTGACACAACAACACGCTCAGCGCCACTAATTATAAAAGTTCCACTGGCTGTCATTAAAGGGAACTCACCCATAAAAATTTCCTGCTCTTTTACCTCGTTTAACTTTAAATTTTTAAGCCTCGCCATAACCCTAAGTGGCACTGTAAAGCTTGCATCTCGCTCCTTGCACTCCATAATACTATATTTTGGCTCGTCATCAAACCTATAATCTATAAATTCAAGCAATAAACTACCAGAACTATCTAAAATATATGAAGCATCTTGAAATACTTCACGCAAACCTTCCTTTATAAACCATTCGTAAGATTTTTTCTGTATTTCTATTAAATTGGGCATATCTACAACTTCATTCATTTTAGCAAAACTAATTCTCGTGGTTTTGCCCAACTTTATTGATTTTAAGTTAGCCATAGGTGTTTACTACCCCCTATTTTTTAAATTTCTTATAAATTTAAATTTTTGACAATATAAAAACCAAAAAGAGCATAAAAAAATTTAGCTTAATATATAACTAAAACTAAACCTGCGCATAAATTTAAATACAAAACTCCAAAATACAACATAATGTAACATTGTACTGTATTTTGATATTTATGTCAAGTTTTAAATATAAAAAAATAAATTTTCTAAATATTTTATATATTTTAATTGTTTTTTTTTATATTATTGTGTTAAAATTACCTTGTGTGTTTTAAAATAACATATATGGAGGGGTTTTTATAATGATAAAAATATACAAAAGAAAAAAGATATTAACAAAAAACCCGGTCCGCACCGTTTGCTTTAGTTTCATAACAATAATACTTATAGGTGCATTTTTGCTATATATGCCAATTTCTTCAAACAAAGGGCAGCATATATATTTTTTAGACGCACTATACACCTCAACATCAGCCACATGCGTAACTGGGCTTACAATAAAAGACACATTTACGCAATGGTCTCATTTTGGCAAAATAGTAATATTAATATTAATACAAACAGGGGGGCTCGGGCTTATAACCTTTTCCTCTATTTTCCTATTAATTTTAAACAATAGACTAAGTCTAAAAAACATGAAACTTGCCTCTAGCCAAATAAATGTTAAAAATTTCGCAGATATAAAATCTGTTTTTAAAAATGTATTAATGATAACATTTGTTTGCGAATTTGTAGGGACTATTATACTTAGCTTTTCTTTTTGTAAAAAATTTGGAGCTTATGGCATATTTATGGCAGCATTTTCATCTATAGCCTCTTATTGCAATGCAGGGCTAGATTTGAACGGTATTATATATAAAAATTGCAGCTTTATGCCATTTCAAAAAGACTACACAGTAATATTAACAATGAGCATTCTTACAATTTTAGGGGGAATTGGGTTTGTTGTTTTAAATGAAATTTTAAATTTAAAAAAATGTAAGGGTAGGTTCAAATTTTTATCTATAAATTCTAAAATTGCTATATATGGCTCTTTATTTTTAATATTTTTTGGGACACTAGTGTTTTTCCTATTAGAATATAATAAAAGCTTAAAAGATATGACAATTATGGAAAAGATAGCAAACGCTTTTTTCACCTCCACAGCTTCAAGAACAAGTGGGTTTACCACTATTAATTTAAGCAATATAACAAATTTTAGTAAACTATTTTTATCTATATTAATGTTTATTGGAGCTAGCCCTACAGGCACAGCAGGCGGCATAAAAATAACAACATTTATAGTTTTAATATCTACAACATTTTGTGTTATAAAAAACGAAAACGAAAACACAATGTTTGGCCATAAAATAAATAGAACCACAACATATAAAGCTGTAGCTCTTTTTATTTTATCTATAATTATAATATTTATATCTGTTTTATGTATATGGAGTATAGATTCGAAAGTTGGGCTCGGTAACATTTTATTTACAGTAACATCTGCCTTTTCAACAACAGGGTTTCAAATAACAGATTCCTTAAATTTTAGTTATTTTACAAGATGCATACTAATACTTTTAATGTATATAGGGAGAATAGGCCCTATTTCATTTGCATTAATATTTAAACTAAAACCAACTAGCAAAAAACAAATACTACTGCCTGAAGCAGATTTGTATGTTTGAAACGGCTTAACAGCTCGAGGGCACAAAAAATTCTGCACAGCTTTTTGTGCAGAAACAACAATTTAATTCACAGCCACAGACGAAATGCTCGGTGCTGCAGCAGCCAGCTGCCCACCGTTTCCAACAGCATTAGACGTAGGAGTAGGAGGCACAACAGGAGCAGCGTCAACAACACTGCCAACCTCCACAGGAGGAACAGTTTGAATAACCTGCACCTCCGCAGCTGTAGTAGGAACAGCAGGTTGATTGCTTGCTTGCTCTTTATGCTCTGAACTAACTGCAGGCTTTGCGGGCTGCAAATTAGGAGCCGCCGAAGACCCAGAATTTGTTGAAGCTGGGTTGCCTCCAGACGCAGCCCCATTATTAGGCGCTGCAGCACTTTTTTTAACAGCATCAGACACAGCTTTATCAAGCTGTTCCTGAGTATACATAGGCACCCCACTTTTCGTTTTCCTATCAACTTTAGGGGTGGTTTTTCCAGTTTGAACAGAAGCATCAGGCTTTTTAATACCACTATTTGCACTATCAGACTTATTTAAAGCTGAATTTGCCGTGCCAACTCCCTTGTTATTTTTATTATTATTATTTTTACTATTATTTGACGTAATAACAGTAGCATTATTATTAGAACCAGCAGACCCGTTCGAAACACCACTACCCTTACGCGAACCACTAGGCGTCTCACCGATAGATGGCCTTTTGCCTTTAGCATTGTTAACAGAATTCCCTAAACTAGAACCCGACCCATAGCCAGACCCGTAGTTAGTAAAAAAATCTTCTTCTGTGCTGCTAGACACATCCGCAACCTCACTATCAGAAGTTATAGATCTATCAAAATTAGACGCAGTGTTTAACTCACTCTCCACATTAGGAGACTGCCGAGACTTCTTCCCAAAAGGCCAACAACCGGTTAAACCAATAAGAGGAAAAGCCAAAATAATAGATAAAAATACCAACCTTCTGTTCATAAAAATAACCCCACTAAAAATTCAAATATACAAACAAAACCCTGCGTTTGACTCATTTTTTTCAAACGCAGAAACTTAAAAGCCTAATTCCTATTTGCATTTGCACCATCAGTTTGATTATTAGCATTACTACCACCATTATTTTTTTCCCCACCACAAGCAGTTAAGCCAAACATAACCATGGACAATGTTGCAAATAATAATACAATCTTTTTCATAATAAAATTCCTCCTCAAAATATAAAAACAATATAAAAATAAAATCCAAATCAAAACACTAAAACTTATCTCCACACAAAATCATAAAACCACTAAACCATTAGATATTAACCAAGATTAACTTCTGCCTTTTTTGAATCATTCAATGAACTTAAATTATTTGTTAGTTTTGAATCTTTCATTTTCTTATTATCCTTCTCTGGGCTTTTACCTCTAACACCTTTTCCATCAGCAGACTTCTTGTCAGTAGTCTTCGTAGTTTTATTTTCAGTCTTCGTAGTTTTATTTTCAGTCTTCGTAGTTTTACCCCTATCATTTTTGTCCTCAGTAGTCTTCGTAGTTTTATTTTCATCCTTCACAGTCTTATTTTCATCCTTCACAGTTTTATTTTCCTCACTACCTAAACCGTCAAGAAATGAGTCACTTAAACCCGTATTTTGGGTTGTAGTATTGGTCACTTTAGTGGTATTATCCGTTTTAGTGGTATCTGTTGTACCAACCTCATGCAAGCCACCAGGGGTAGAGGTTGAATTTTTACCCCCCGTCACAGTTTTCTGGGCTCCAGGTTTCTCGGTTTCAGTTTTCGCAGTATTGTTAGTGTTATTATTTGCATTATCCCCTTTTTCCCCACAACCCGTCATTAGCAGGCTTGCTAAAGCAAAGGAAGCTGCAAAACAAAACGCCAATCTTTTTTTCATTACTGATTAGACCCCTTTCAAAATATTATATACAAATAGACACTATAAAATAACGACTAAGTGTAAACTATACACCAACTTCGTTCTGCGGTAAGTTTACCACCTAATTAAATCTTGTGCAATAAATACGGTTGAAAATGTATTAACTTGGTTTCTAAATGTTTGTTTAATAGAAAAATAACTAAAAAAACTACAAAAAACTACAAAAAATATTTTTTTTTTGGTTAAATCATATAATTTTATTTATATTTTTTTTTGCTAAAATTTTTATATAGTTTTATATAAAATATGGAATTGCTAAATATAAATTCGGGAGATAAGCAGTTGGATATAGCTATTTTTGGGGAAAAGGAAGAATTTCTAAATTTTGAAAAAAAAATTTATAAGCTTAATAAAGAAAAAAACTATAATTTACTTCCAAATTTTTTTGAAAATAAACAAGCATTAATTCAAAATGCTAAGAATATAAACATTTTTATTTTAATACACTCAAACAATTATGATAACATAATAAATGTTGCTCCATCTATAGTGAAAAATAACCCTTCATCAAAAATAATATTCTGCTGCAAAACCGCAAAATGGGCTGTGCAAGGTTATAAATTAGATATACAATACTATATGCTAATGCCCTTTTCGTACGAGGAATTTGAATTTGCTATAAAAAAGTGTATAAAATTCAACGATGAAGTAATAACAATAAATTCAAATTGGCAAAAAATACCTATAGCAATAAAAGACATACATTTTGTGGAAAAACAAGGCCACAACGTTATAATCCACACAACAGATAAAATTTTTTCAACAAGAATAACATTTAAAAAGTTTGTGGAAAATTTTAAAGATAATAAAAATTTTTCAAACTGCATAAGAGGCACAATAGTAAATTTTGACTGGGTAGATAGCATAAAGCTGCAAACATTTCTAATGAAAAGTGGAGAAAAAATACCCATAAGAAGAAAAGACAGAAGGAAAATTAAAGAACTTTTTTACAACCACGAAAGAAAGAAAATATAGCATTTAATTAACAAAAATATTTAGCTATATTATATAGTTTATATGTATAAAACATATAATTTTAGCTAAAACTAATTCAAATACTTATATTATCTTTATTATTGCGTTATTGAAAAATTTACAGCTATATTATATGCGTATTTAACATTTTAACACATTCCAATAGATACTACCTATAATATTTATTTTTCTAAGTTAAACTGTTTTACAGTATAAAACAGTAAATTTTGTCTAATTATTAAATAATAAATTAAATTTTGTTCAAAAACATCACACCTTTAAATTTATTTGCTAATATAATATGAAAAATCAATAAAAAATGTACTTGATTATTATAAGCATAAATGGTAGAATAACTCTATCCATTTTCGGGTTTAATAAGTGTTTTATTATACTAGGAAATAGGAATTTTACAATTTAAAGGATGATGTTTTATGGAAACGAACGAAAAAAAAACTATAATTGAAAAATTTGCAAAATCGGAAAAGGATACTGGGTCTGTGTATGTTCAGGTAGCTTTATTAACACGCAAAATAGAAGAATTAACAGAACACCTAAAAATACACAAAAACGATAAAAGTTCATACAGAGGCTTACGTAAAAAAGTGGGCAAAAGAAAAAGTTTTTTAAAATATCTTAGCGAGAGAAATATAGAAGAATATAGAAAACTTATTAAAGAATTAGGGCTTAGAAAATAGGTTGTTTGAATAAGCCTCCTAATAATTTAAACCTTTAATATAAAGCAAATGTTTCTGTTTTATAAATGAAGCGTTTGCTTAAAATTTTTTTAAATATATTTTTGGAAATTATGATTATGAATAAAAATATTAATTTAAAATTGAATTCGCATGAATCTTTAAAAATTGGAATTATTTTGAGTTTGGTGGGCGGAATACTAGACGCACACACATTTCTTTTTAGAAATGGCGTATTTGCAAACACTCAAACGGGAAATATAGTGCTATTAGCTCTTTTCATATATACAAACAAAATAGATAGAACTGTGCAATGTATATTTTCTATTATTGCATTTATTATAGGCATAGGCGTTACAGAATTTGTAAAGCTTAAATTAAAAAGCCACAATTTTATAAACTATATATGCATAATACTATCTATAGAAATTTTCTTTCTATCTACTCTCACAACAATACCAAAAAATATTAATAATAAAACCGTTATAGTTATTATTGCATTTGTATGTTCACTACAAACAAATGCTTTTAGAAGTTTAAAAGGCAGCCCATATTCTACAACAATGTGCACAGGAAATTTAAGAAGTGCTTCTGCTAGTTTTTTTAAATTTATATGGCATAAAGATAGAAATGAAGGAATTATTTGTTTTAGATATTTTATAATAATAATATCATTTTTTATGGGAGCAGTATTGGGGCGAATATTAACAACTTATTTAGAACAAAACACTTTGTTTGTATGTTCGCTGCTATTAACCGCTGCTTTTTTTATAATATTAATAGAAAATAAAAAAAATTATAAAGCATATACAAAATAAATAATTATACTAAGAGTTTATATAGGTAAATATAGTTATATTAATATGTCTATTATATATGCTATATTGTATGTAGTGCTTGAAAAGTTTTGCTTTAAATGTTACAATAAGTTTCTAATTGTCGCATGTTAAACTAATTTAAAAGGACGTGTTTTTATTATGACAAGGTTTGCGGATGTACTTGAAATAGTAAAGTCCGGGCTAGAAAAAGACCTTTCTCCAACAGCATATAGCCTTTGGATAGCTCCTTTAAAAGCGGTGGAACTTAAAAATTCTAATGTTGTGCTTTCTTCAACAAATAATTTTCATAAAAGCATAATACTTTCAACATATAGTGAAAGATTATGCGAAAGCTTTAAAGATATTTTAGGGTTTGATGTAAAGCTTACAATAATAGTGGAAGAAGATGGTAAAGAAAAACAAGAAAAAAAAGAATTAAAAAATGAATTTGAGCCTGCAGACGAATACCCATACACATTCAGCACATTCATAGTAGGCAACACAAACACATTTGCGTACGCTGCATGCAAAGCGGTAGCGCAACACCAAACTAAGGTGTATAACCCTGTTTTTATATATGGGCCTAGTGGCATGGGCAAAACCCACCTGCTTCTTGCAATACGTTATGAAGTTAATAGAAATAAACCAAATTTAAATGTTGTATATATAAACGGTGAAGCGTTTACTAATGAATTTATAACTGCCATAGGCCAAGAAAAAATGGAAGATTTTCATGCAAAATATAGAGAAGTAGACTACCTTTTGATGGATGACATACAATTTTTAGCAGGCAAAACACAAACACAAGAAGAATTTTTCCATACGTTTGATAAACTGCACCGTGCTGGCAAACAGATAGTTCTAACTTCAGATAGGCCGCCAAAGGAGATAAAAACTTTAGAAGACAGATTAAGAACCCGCTTTGAGTGGGGGCTTATGGCAGATATTGCTCCATCTGATTTTGAAACAAGGGTGGCTATAATAAGAAGAAAAGCTGAAATGTTAAATGTTAAAATTCCAAACGACATAATAAACTACATAGCAAAAAATTTAAAAAACAATATCCGACAGCTAGAAGGAGCGGTAAAAAAAATAAAAGCATATGAACTATTAGCAAACTCGCCTCCAACTATGAATATGGCACATTCTATAATAAAAGATATATTAAACGATGATCAACCAACTCCAGTAACAATAGAAAAGATAATAAGCGAAGTTAGCAAAACATTTAATATATCGGAAAAAGATATAAAATCTACAAAGCGCCAATCTAAAATAGCAACAGCAAGGCATATAGCAATATATATAGTAAGAGAGATAACGCAAGCTCCATACGAAGAAATAGGGAAAGAGTTTTCAAATAGAGACCATTCAACAATAACACACTCTTTAAAACGTGTGGAAAATATAATGAAAAAAGAACCAAAACAGAAAGAAATAATAGAAGATATTATAACAAACATAAGGGACAGCTAATTTATTATTAGTTTATTTTTTTTAGATTTTTATTTTTCAACAAAGTTTTCATATTAATTTGTGCATGCCGTGCAACATATAATTTAAGTTTTTAACTAGTAGATTTTATTATGTTTAAAGAATAAATTGTTAACAAAATTTTTAAATAAAAAACCCAAAAAAGTTTTACTACTTATAAACATAAGTTATTAACATTATTAACAAAGTTTTCAACAATATAACTAAAAACAAAAAGTTTTAAACATTTAAAAAATTTTTAAACTATGATATAAACAGTAAAAATATCGAAAAAACGCTAACATAAAAGAATAAATTAAAATTTTTCTAGTTTTAAACATACTCTACTAATACTACTAAAATAATATATACATATATATAAGAAAAACATATAGCAAAATTAAAAAAATAAATTGTTCAAAACATTGAAATTAATAACAAATACACAACAAATAAAACACTACTTATAGTATTACCAAATTTAAAAAAATTAACAGATAAAATATTCAAACAAAAAAAGGCGGATATAAAATGGAATTTAGCTGTAATTTAGAAGAGTTAAAAACAATAGCTATAAATGTAGCTTTAGCTATAAACTCCAAAACAAATAGTGTAGAACCAACATTAGAAGGCTTATTATTAAAATGCGAAAACAATAAATTAACATTAACAGGATATGACCTTTCTATTGGTATAGTAAAAACTTTCCCAATAAATCAAAAACAAGAAGGATCAATAATTTTAAAAGCACAACTATTTGTAGAAATTCTAAGGAAACTGCAAGGTAACACAGTGAATATAAATGTAACAGACAAATTAATAGCCACAATAAAAACAGAACATACAGAATACAAGCTAGCAGGCATAAACGCAGAAAACTATCCAAACCTACCAAATTTAGAGCAAGAAGATATAAAAAAAATAAATATAAAAGAAAGCACACTTAAAAACGGGATATTTAAAACGTTGTATGCTGTTTCACTAAATACAATGCAAAACCCAATACTTTGTGGGTCATTATTTGAAATTAACGAAAACAAACTGAATATTATATCTGTAGACGGATATAGGGTTGCAATAAGTATATGTACATTAGAACAAAAATCCCAACCCTTAAAATTTGTTGTAGCGAGCAAAACATTAAGTGAAATATATAAACTTTTATCTGAGGAAAACGACAAAATAACAGAAATAGATATAACTTCCAATCATATTGCATTTAATATATCTGGGTATTACATAATTTCAAGGTTATTACAAGGTTCATTTTTAGACTACAAAGCAGCAATACCAAAAACAGAGACATCTAGTATTATAATTTCACCAAACATTTTGGAGGAAAGCATACAAAGAGTATCTGTTATGATAACCCCTAAAGTAAGTGTTGTATTAAATTTACAAAGTGACGGAATATATTTAAATTGCGAAAGCACGCTTGGCAAAGCTACCGACATAATAAAAACAAAAACTAATGGTGAACTATTAGAAAAGATAGCTTTTAACAACAAATTTATGTTAGATGCGCTAAAACACTGCCAATGTGAAGAGATAAAAATAACATTTAACGGGGCAATAATGCCAATAAAAATAGAGCCAACCGAAGACAAAAACTTTTTATATTTAGTGCTACCGGTAAGGATAAAATAAATGTTTAAAGTATAGAAAATATTTTATATATAATGTTAAACGTTATGTAGACATTTTTTAACTGTAAATTTTTTCAAAAAATTATTGACTTTTTATATAAATATAGTACCATATATATAGATTAGTTTACTTAAAAAAACTTTAAACATATAATTTTTATTCCTTTTATATTAATTTTCCTTTTGTTGTATTGCGAATGATTTTAGTTAGGATCAATTTTATTTTAGATAGTTTTGCTTTTTATTTTTAATTTTTTCATATTTTCTTTATTATAGTGAACTAATCTAATGCCAATCTTAGCTGTTTTGAAACGGTTAAGCGCAAAGCTCTAGTTTATATTTTATATAAGCTGGAGCTTTTTTATATTGAATTATTTAAAATTTTAAGAGTTGAATTTTTTGTGATAACCTTATATACTATATATAAGGTTATATTACTTTTGAAAGGTATTTATAGAATGGATAAAAATAATCATTATAACGAGCAAGATATTCAGGTGTTAAAAGGGCTAGAAGCTGTGCGCAAAAGGCCTGGTATGTATATAGGGTCAACAAGCGCTAGAGGGTTGCATCATTTAGTATATGAAATTGTAGATAACTCCATAGACGAAGCTTTAGCTGGGTTTTGTACGCAAATAGAGGTAGAAATATTAAAAGATAATGTAATTTCTGTTACAGATAACGGGCGTGGCATACCTGTTGGGATACATGAAAAAGAAGGCATTTCAGCAGCCACCGTTGTGTTTACTATATTGCATGCTGGAGGGAAATTTGGTGGTGGCGGATATAAAGTTTCTGGCGGGTTACATGGGGTTGGAGCTTCTGTTGTTAACGCCTTAAGTGAATGGTTGGAACTCACAATATATGATGGCGAACACATATATTTTCAAAGGTTTGAAAAGGGTAAATATAATGAAAAATTAAAGCAAATAGGGGACACAAGCCTTACAGGCACCAAGGTAGTATTCAAAGCGGACAATGAAATATTTAGTGACACTAATTACGACTATGAAACGCTTTTAAAAAGGTTAAGAGAGCAAGCTTTTTTAAATGCAGGGCTAAAAATAATATTAAAAGATAACAGAGGGAATGAGAAGAGTCAAACTTTGCACTACGAGGGAGGCATAGCTTCTTTTGTAGAGTTTATACACAAAAGAAGAGGTCTTGAAATGCTGCACGACGTTGTTTATTTAAAAAAAGAGTTTAGTAATGCAATGTGTGAAGTAGCTTTTGCGTATAACGATAGTTATAATGAGGTTATAATTTCTTTTGCAAACAATATAAATACTATAGACGGAGGCACCCATGAAATAGGCTTTAAAAATTCGTTAGTTAAAACTTTAAATGAGTATGCTAAAAAAAATAATTTTTTAAAAGACGGCGAAAAATTAATAGGAGACGATACAAGAGAAGGTTTGGTAGCTATTATAAGCGTACAGCTTACGGATAGCGAATTTGAAGGCCAAACAAAAACAAGGCTTGGGAATATTGAGTGTAAGTCTATGTTTTTTGATTTGGTATATGAGAAGTTTACCTATTTTTTAGATGAAAATCCGCAAATAGCGTCTGAAATAGTAGAAAAATGTTTAGTGGCAAAAAAAGCTCGCGAAGAAGCAAAAAAAGCACGCGAGCTAACAAGAAGGAAATCTTCAATGGACAGCGCTTCTTTGCCAGGCAAGCTTGCCGATTGTTCGGAACGTGATCCAGCCTTAACTGAGCTTTATATTGTGGAAGGAGATTCGGCTGGAGGCTCTGCTAAAAGTGGTAGGGAGCGCAAATATCAGGCAATATTACCTCTTTGGGGCAAAATGTTAAATGTTGAAAAATCTCGTTTAGATAAGGTGTATGGCAATCAAAAATTAATGCCTGTTGTAACTGCTATAGGCACTTCAATAGGCAAAGATTTTAACATAGACAAATTACGCTATAACAAAATAGTGATTATGGCTGATGCTGATGTTGATGGCAGTCATATTAGAACATTGCTTTTAACCTTTTTCTTTAGGTTT
>CAMKFY010000012.1 GCA_946411985.1 uncultured Clostridiaceae bacterium | reverse complement strand
TTTCATGCTACAACACATTTTACAACACATAATATTCTTCGCATTACGCATAGAATATTATGTGTTGTAAAATGTGTTGTTTGCTTTCATGCTACAACACATTTTACAACACATAATATTCTTCGCATTACGCATAGAAAATAGCTCATTTCCAAAGCCACTTTCTAAAGAAGAAGAAGAATGTTGTTTTAACAAAATAAAGCAAGGCCAAAACGTTGGTTATTGGAGCAATATTTTAATTAAACATAACCTAAGGCTTGTGGCACATATAGTTAAAAAATATTATTCTTCTTTAAATGACCAAGATGATTTAATTTCTATTGGCACAATAGGGCTTATTAAAGCTGTGCGAAGCTATGACTTTGAAAAGAATATAAAGTTTGCCACATACGCTTCTAGATGTATAGAAAATGAAATATTAATGCATTTTAGGCAAGCTAAGAAAAATGCAAACAGCTTATATTTAAATGACATTAAAAATTTGTTTAAAAATAATAATTATATTTCGGTATCAAACACTTTAGCAGATGAAAATGATGTGCTTGAAATGGTAGATCTTAGGTGCAAATCTTATCTTTTATATTCATATATAGAAAAATTTTTAACTAATCGTGAACGTATGGTTTTAATATATCGTTATGGATTATATAATAAAACTCCGTTAACACAGCAAGAAACTGCCAATAAGCTCAAAATTTCAAGATCTTATGTATCTAGAATAGAGAAAAAAGCAATACAAAAATTATGTGAAGAATTTAAGAAAAAATATTAATTTTTACAGTTTATTAAAATGGCGAGAAATTTATAATTTCAAATTCTTGCTATTTTAAAAAATAATATTCTAACCTATATAGCAGAATTCGCAATACATTATTATTTTAATACATAATAAAAATTGGTTGTATATGGTTTGAATTCAATTTTATGGGAGCTGTGTTGCTAATTGCATAAGCGTTATTTATTGTGAAACAGCTTTTAATTAACAACACTATGAAATTAAATATTGAAAGCAACATTATTTTATCATAAACATCTATTTTAATGCAAATTTATATTAAATATTTTTAAAAATTTATATCAAATATAATTGAATTTTATATTTAAAAATGATATAATGGCTCTCACAAAATTTTATATTGTGAAAGGAGAATATTTTTATGTTGTTTGAAAACGAATATTTGGGGAATGTTTACGAAAATTTAGAAAAGAGGAATTTTGGTGAAAAAGAATTTTTACAAGCTGCATCTGAAGTTTTTGCGTCTTTGGAATGCGTTTTAAAAAGGTATCCTGCTCTTGAAAAAGAGGGGGTGTTTGAGCGCTTAGTTGAGCCCGAACGCTTTATACAATTTCGCGTTCCTTGGGTAGATGATAGCGGCAATATACGAGTAAATCGTGGTTTTCGTGTTGAATTTAATTCTGCTGTTGGGCCTTATAAAGGCGGGCTTCGTTTCCACCCTACAGTTAATGCTTCTGTTATTAAATTTTTAGGGTTTGAGCAGGTTTTTAAAAATGCATTAACTGGCCTTCCAATGGGCGGGGGAAAAGGTGGCTCAGATTTTAACCCTAAAGGTAAATCTGACGGAGAGGTTATGCGTTTTTGTCAGAGTTTTATGGCGGAGCTTTTTAGGCATATAGGGCCAAACACAGATGTTCCAGCTGGCGATATTGGGGTTGGCGCTCGTGAAATTGGGTATTTGTTTGGATATTATAAAAAATTAACCAATAGTTTTACTGGAGTTTTAACCGGTAAAGGTTTGAGTTATGGTGGCTCGCTATTTAGAACGCAGGCTACTGGCTACGGGCTTTGCTATTATGTACAGAATATGCTAAAAATTTTAAAAGGCACTAGTTTGGAAGGCAAAACTGTTCTTGTTTCAGGGTCTGGTAATGTTGCAATATATGCAGCTGTTAAAGCTACTGAGCTTGGAGCTAAGGTGGTGGCTATGTCAGATTCTAATGGATATATATATGATAAAGATGGCGTGCGTTTGGATGTTGTTAAAAATATTAAGTTGCAAAGAAGGGGTAGAATTCGTGAATATGTAGACGAGGTGAAAACCGCTACATATAAAGACAATTTTAAAGATATATGGGCTATTCCTTGTGATGTTGCGTTGGCTTGTGCCACACAAAATGAGTTAGATGAAAAGTCTGCAGAGCTGTTAATTAAAAATGGGGTATGTTGTGTAGGGGAGGGCGCAAATATGCCGTCTACTGCCAATGCTGTAGATATGTTTTTAAAGGCTGGCGTAGCATTTGGCCCTGGTAAAGCTGCTAATGCTGGCGGGGTAGCTTGTTCTGGTTTGGAGATGAGCCAAAATTCTATGCGATATAGTTGGACTTTTGACGAAGTGGAAGCTAAAATTAAAGATATAATGAACAACATATTTGAAAAAGGTTATGCAGCTAGCAAAGAGTATGGCGAGCCTGGAAATTTGGTTCTTGGTAGTAATATAGCTGGTTTTTCTAAAGTTTGTGAAGCTATGTTAGCGCAGGGAATAGTTTAATTTAAAAAAATATACGGCTGCTAATAAGTTTGGCAGCCGTATATTTAATATTATAGTTAATATGAGCGCGTAGCGAATTTTAATTAACGCGCTAATTAAAAAAACAAGTAAGGCTACTAATTTAAAATAAAGCCTTACTTGTTTAACAATATAAAAACTGCCTTTCTCCTGATATGTTGAAACTTAGATTAAACAAACCATTTATATTTAGCATAACACCCGAAAAGCGCAAAAGCAATTCATTTCAGCCAACTTTTTGAAGAAACTTTAGATATTTCTCACGCATATATAAAAAAACTGGTGGCACAAACCCTATCTTCTCTTAGAATAAGACCCTCTTTTACAATCTAAATTTTTCCGTATATCAGACATTTTTTCTTCGCTGTTTTTCTTAAATTTTGTTAACATCTCTTCAAATGTTAAATTTGTGTCATCTTTTTTTAAAGGAGCACTAATTGGTTTACTACTTTGCTGTGACACATTTTGTTGTGAAAAATTGTTGATGTCTTTCGGCTTAACACCTTGCATTTTAGGGTTCTCTTCCTCTGTTAAAGCTTGTTTTATAGACAAGCTCAGCTTACCGTTTTGTGTGCTCAAAATTTTAACTTTAACTATATCACCGCACTTTAAAAAATTAGAAACTTCCACAACAAAAGACTTAGATATTTCTGATATATGTACCAAACCAGTAACACCTTTTTCTATTTCCACGAACGCTCCAAACTTAGTTATTCCTGTAACTTTGCCTTCCGTTACAGCCCCAATTTCTAGCTGCATAAGGTAAAAAATCCTCCCACTTACTTGCATATTTTTGATAAATATAAGCTAAAAAATTACCACTTAAGAAATTATTGTAAAACCACGCTCATTTGGGTAAGACATGTTAAGGTTTTCTCTAGCAAAATTTTCCACAAATTCATCGGTGAAACCAGAATCTATTTTATTCTGCAAATCCTCATTTTCCCTTATTTTAGCTTCTGTTTTTTTCTTTATTTCTTGGAGCTCATTTTCCTTTTTTATATTTTTCTGCTGAACATCTAAAAGTTTTATTAGAAATATAACAATTATTGAAATCATAAACAGCTTAAACGCTTTTCGCCTTAACTTTATAGCTAAAATTTTAACATTTCCCATTGAACACAAGATACAAATTTTTACGAATCTATCTAAATTTGCCTTTCCTTTTAAATTTAAATCTTTTCTCTATTATACACTTATAAAGCTTAAAAAAGCAAGATTTTTTTTTATTTTTTATTTTTTTATTATCATTTTTATTAGATTTCCAGCTTTGCTTTTTAAACAGAAACTGGAACATTTTAGTTTTCAATATTTTTACAATTGTGTCTGCTATAAAATTTGGTATTTTAAATATAATATTTAAAATATTTGCTACAAATTCTATTACAACCTTTAAAACAGAAAATATAAATTTCTCTATTGTAGCATAATATAGCACAAAACCTATTAATTCTCCTGCAAGGATAAAACCTCTAAACCCGCCATATGTGAACATAAAGAAAAAAACTAAAGTTAAAACGCAAGCAGTAACACAAAAAACGGCATCTAATATAAAAACAATCACAGATTTATAAGACGTTGCATTTTGCTTTAATATTCGTGTTACATCCCAAAATATTCCAAGTATTGCTCCACACAATATAGAAATAAAAAATAGTTGCACCGGTGGAGAAAAAGCCATATACATTATTTAAATATCTTACCTAAAAAATTTAAATTATTGCGTTTTTGTTTGTTTGAATATATTAATTCATCCACTCGGCCGGTGATGTTTAACTCATTTGTTTGGTTATTAAATTTTTTTATATGTAGATTAACCCCTTTTATTGTTAAAATTCCCATAGTAGTTAATGCTGTAATTTGTTTTTCGTCGAAGCTGCTAACGTCTTCCACGCCTGATACGTCTAATTTTTTCCTATTCTCCAAAACTAAATTTTGGTTTATTTTATCTTTTCTTTGGCTTTCTATCATAAACCCCTCCACATATTTAAAATATACCTGAAACATAATATTAAATTAATATGTAAAATATGTGGAAAATATAAAAAATTATATTATTTCATACATTTCGCTAGCGTTGCTTTTAGTTGTTATTTCCAAAAGTTTTACAACGCGCACATTAATTTCCTGTGACCCAACATTTAAACTAATAACATCGTTAACCTTTACAGTTGTGGCTGCCTTTGCCACTTTGCCGTTTATAGACACCTTTTTTGCGTCACACAGCTTATTTGCCACCGTACGCCTTTTTATTAATCTGGATAGCTTTAAAAATTTATCTAACCTCAAAAATATCTCCTTTTAATTTATAAATTTTAAATTTAATTAAGATATTGATGTAGCCCTGCACACTGTTAAACTGAAGCTAATATTTCATTACAGATAATAGCAAAAATTTTAACTTTTAATGTTAAGATTAAGTTAAAATTAAAAAATTGGTTTGCAAAACTTTTTAAAATAGGAGCTGTTAAACCTGCTGTGCCACTGCCTCTTTTAGGGCTTTTCCTGCTTTAAAGGAAGCAACATTGCTTTCAGGTATTGTAATTTCTTCGCCATTTGAGGGATTGCGGCCTTTTCTTTCTTTGCGCTTCCTAACTTCAAATGTGCCAAAGCCCACTATCTGAACCTTTTCACCTTCAGCCAAAGCTTTAGTTACGGCATTAAAGCATTCGTTTACAACATTGCCGACGTCTTTTTTAGGTATATTATTTACTCTTTCAGAAATATTGTTAATTAAATCTGCCTTAGTCATTAACATTTCCCCCATAAAAAATTTTAATTATTCATATTTCATGCTAAAATTCATAGTACAAGCGACATTATACACTTTCATTTTAAAGCTGTCAATTAAAAATTACCATATGCTATAGTTTTTTGTATTGTTGTTTAAAAAATAGTAAATGTAATAATATTCTGCAAAATTTAACAGTACAAAATAATTTTACAAAACAAATTATATTGCAAGAATTTAGCACTATTGGTTATAATTTGTAGAATATTTTCTGTTAAAAGCCTAATACTAGTATGGTAGTACATATTTAGTATAATACTAAATTTTGAAATTATTAGCGTTTGTTTAAACTGCGTGTTTGCTTTTAAATTTCAACATACTTATTTTATTTTTAAATTTCGTATTTTTACAAATAAATTATTCTTTTACTTGCATAAAGTACAATTAAATAATATACTTTAGTTTATAGTGGAGTGTAAAATAGTTTAAATTAATAAATAATTATTCTAGGAGGTAATTTTATATGGCACATTCAAATTCTTTTTTGAAAAAAACTCAAACAATAGCTAAAACGGTAGTACAAAAAACTCAGGATTTAATAGAATATTCTCAACTCAGCTTAAAAATTATGAAGGTGAAGAACAAAATAGAACGAAAGTATCTTAAGATTGGTTATTGTTTATATAATAAACAACGAAAAGATGGCATTGAAAAGTTAAAAGCTGAGCTTGAAAATGAAAAATTTATTGGCATATGTAAAGATATAGATTACCTATATAAAGAGTTAAAAAATTTAAAATGTGAATGTGAAGATTTAAAGCGAAACGTTAAAAAAGATTGCAACTGTTTGCTAAATTGCGAAAAAACTAGTGAAAAGGTTAGTGCTCAGGCTGAAGAGGTTCCGCAAGAATCTAAAAAACTAGAGAATGGAATTTCAAATGAAGAGGCTAAAGATGTTAATAAAGTTAGCAAATCTGAAGAGTTAACGTCTAAAGATTCAGACGCCAACAGCAGTTTTAATTCGAATACGTATGGTGAATATGGCCATGTCTCAGGAGATCTAGAAAAATATTAAAGGCATTAATTTTGAAGTTTCCAGTTTATTGGGATTATGTTTTGTTTTTTTAAAAATTCGTTAGTTTTGGAAAAATGTTTGCACCCAAAAAAGCCTCTAAAAGCAGAAAGCGGGCTTGGGTGTGGCGCTTTGAGCACGAGGTGTTTTTCGTTTTGTATTAACTGCTGTTTTTTTATTGCAAAGGCTCCCCACAGCAAAAAAACAACGGGTTTGGGTTTTGCGTTTAAAATTGTTATTATTCTATCGGTTAGAATTTGCCAACCTATATTTGCATGCGAATTTGGTTGGTTTTCTATTACTGTAAGTGTGGCGTTTAAAAGTAATACTCCTTGCATTGCCCATTTTGTGAGGTTCCCAAAGTTTTTGGGTTGGCTTATATTGAGGTCTGTTTCTGTTTCTTTTAATATATTAATAAGAGATGGAGGCAGTTTAACGCCATCTGGCACAGAAAAGCTAAGCCCGTGTGCTTGCCCTTTTTGGTGGTATGGGTCTTGCCCTATAATAACAACTTTAACCGAGTTATAATCTACATATTTTAGAGCATTAAATATTTTATATTTATTTGGAAACACTTCTTTAGTTTGGTAATCTTTTATTAAAATATTCCTCAAATTTTTGTAATATGGTTTTGACCATTCTTCCTTTAGTAATATATCCCAGCTGTTCCCTATAGAAACCATTTAAAACCTTCCATTTATGAATTAGCACTTCGCAATGCGCTTAAAGTTTGTTGGAGTGCTGTTTTTATGTTTGAATGCTATATTAATAAATTTTAACATTTTTAATATTATGGTAATGATTTAGTTTTTAATTATGGCTTCACAATGTTTTACGAGGTTTAGCAAAGCATTGTGATTTTGTGGGTATTTTTGTTCTAAAATATCTGTTGTTATTTCCACATTGTTTAAATTTTCAGATTTTTTAAAATTTATTTCCTCAGCTAAAATATTTGCTTTAGCTTCAGATTTTGTCATTTCAGCTTGTGCAAATTGGTTTGCCACAGA
Source organism: uncultured Clostridiaceae bacterium (assembly GCA_946411985.1). GTDB lineage: Bacteria > Bacillota > Clostridia > Oscillospirales > Ruminococcaceae > RUG12519. Next base: position 9,505 of record CAMKFY010000012.1, on the reverse strand, counting down.
ATCTTTAACAACAAACATTTCGTTTTTATTTCTTTTATTTATTCTAAATATAATTCGAAATATTCTATAAACAGCTAAATATAGAAAAGAAAACACTTCATCAACTAATTTAATGTTTTGAGCTTTGTTTAATATATCAAAAAGTATATTTAAAGAACAAAATAATATCTTTTTTTTGTATATTAACTTTAAAGTTTTAGAGTTAGGCTCTTCATTTTCTTTCTGCTGGTCTTTTAGGTCATCTATTGTTATTATTGTTCCTTTCCTATCGGGAGATCTTCCAAGCAAATAATCGCAAGATACTTCGTAAAACTCTGCTGCTTTTAGCACAAATAAAAGCCCACATTCTCTAATGCCTTTTTCGTAGTGCGAAAGAAGTGATTGTGATACTCCGAGTTTAATGGCTGCTTGTTTTTGACTTATCCCTTTTTCTTTTCTTAGCAAAGATAAAATTCTTGGAAAGTTTGAATCCATTTAATTCTCTCCTTATTTTTAACGCTGCCAACACATAAAATGTTTAACGTTTGGCAGTAGTATTTTTAGGCATCTGTTGCCGATAAGTTTATAAGGTTTAGCTTTTCTATTTTTGAAAGCTTATTTTTAATATAAAATATAAACAACTTGAGAAATTATAATTCATTTATATTAATTTGTCAAAAAAGGTTTTATTTTAAATTATTGTTTTTAAATATAAAACAATAATTTTGGCATAACCAAACTATATCTATAAAAATATGCTAAATTTTATTTAAAATCTTATTTTAAGTAGTTTATTTAGCTCTTTTTGTGGATTTATATTTTCAAAAATTGAAGGTTACAATGTTTAAGTTTTTGCAACAAAGTTTTAAATTTTAATAAATTATAGGTTTTTAATTATGAGTTAAAATATTATTTTTTTGGATGTAGTAAATTTTGCAGTTATATTGCAAAAAATGTTATGTATATTACGCACACTTATAAAAAATAAAATTTAACAATGTTTTTATTTTCATATTTTTGTATGTTAGTTTTAAATTTGTGTAGATAAGCTTCTAATTTTTTATTTTTTTAACATCACAATTAAAAGCTTATATTTTTTAACGCTTTTTTCATATTTTGAAAGAATTAATTAGCAACTCTGAGTTTAATAGCTGTTTATTTTACTACATATTTTCTAATTTTGTATTTATAAACCAATTTTTTTAAAATGGTAATAATATAACAATTACATTAGTATAAATTTATTATTACCGCTATTTTTGAAGTGGTTGAACACCTACTATAAAATCTGTTGTATAAATTTACTAAATTTGTAATAAAAAACTTTTTTGTGTTTTATAATTGATTTTTATTTTGTTATTTTATATAATTCAATTGTTTGAATATTAATATGTGCTAATTTGTGGGTATCTTGGTTTTTTGGTTGAGAGAGGGTGTAGCTATTTTGGGTAGATTTGTTATAGAAGGAGGCAGGCGGTTAAAAGGTGAGGTGAACATAAACGGCTCTAAAAACGCTGCTTTAGCAATAATACCGGCTACGTTGCTTGCCAGTGGGCCTTGCGTTCTTAGTAATTTACCGAATATTAGTGACGTAGATTTGTCTTTTGAAATATTAAGAAAAATGGGCGCCACTGTAAATAGGCAGGGCAAGCATGTTGCAATAATAGATGCCACAAGCATAAATTCCACCGAAGTGCCTTTCAACCTTGCTATGAAGATGCGTGCTTCATATTACTATCTCGGAGCGCTGCTTTCAAAGTTTAACGAAGCAAATGTGGCTATGCCTGGTGGTTGTAATTTTGGAGTGCGGCCTATAAATTTGCATCTGAATGGTTTTAAATCGTTAGGCGCAGAATATAGGGTAGATAGGGGAATTATTAGGTTAAAAGCTAAGCATTTACAAGGAACAAAAATATATTTTGATGTTGTATCCGTTGGAGCAACAATAAACATATTATTAGCATCTGTAATGGCGCAAGGGGTTACGATAATTGAAAATGCTGCAAAGGAGCCGCATATAGTAGATTTAGCTAATTTTTTAAATTCTATAGGAGCTTGCATTGTGGGCGCCGGCACGAATGTTATAAAAATAAAAGGCGTAAGCAAGCTTAAAAGCTCCAATTATACAATAATACCAGACCCAATAGAGGCTGGTAGCTATATGGCTATGGCAGCAATAACAAAAGGTGATGTTGTTATTAAAGATATTACAATAAAGCATTTAGAGTCTATAATAAATAAAATGGAGAGCATTGGTGTACATATAACAAGATATGATAATAGTTTACGGGTATGCTGTGCTGATGCTTTAAAAAAAGCGGATGTTACTTCGCAAGCATACCCTGGTTTTCCAACAGATATGCAGCCCCAAATAACTGCTCTTTTAACTTCAGCAAAAGGCACAAGCATAGTTACAGAAGGCATATGGAATAATAGGTTTCAATATGTAGGCGAGCTTTGCAGAATGGGCGCTGTTATAACTGTAGACGGCAAGGTGGCTGTTGTGGAAGGCGGGAAAAGGTTAACAGCTGCGCCTGTTGTGGCTTGCGATCTTCGTGCTGGGGCAGCGCTTGTTATTGCAGCGCTAGGAGCAAAAGGCATTACAGAAATAGAAAATACTAGCTATATTGAAAGGGGTTATGAAGATATAGTAGGGAAGTTAACAGGTTTAGGAGCGTATATAAGAAAGGTTTGAATTAATTTTTATTAAAATTTGGTGATTTTATGGTTATATATCCTATTTGCAGCTCCAGTAAAGGCAATAGCATTTATGTTGCAAACGAGAATGGGGCTGTGTTAGTAGATGCTGGAGCGAGTTTTAAATACATATGTAAATCTTTAACTTTAGCTGGGTTTTTGCAAAGTAGTATAAAAGCAATATTTATAACTCACGAGCATACCGATCATGTTTCTGGGCTTTATAGTGTAACTAAGAATTTAAAGGTGCCTGTTTTTTCTTCTAAGCCAACTTTAAAAAAGCTTATAGTTAAAAATTGTATATTTGCAGGAACAAGGTTGTTTGAAATAAATGTAAAAACTGCTAATATAGCTGGCCTTAGGGTTAGTGCTTTTAGAGTGCCACACGATAGTGTGGACGGGTTGCGGTATTTTATAACGTATGGTGGCAGAAAAATTTCTATATGCACAGATGTTGGATGCATAGATTTGAATTTGCAAGACAAGCTGAAAGATTCGGATTTTGTGTTTTTAGAGTCTAATTATGATGAAGATATGTTAAAAGCTGGAAGCTACCCAGCTGCAATTAAAAGAAGAATATTGTCTAAATATGGGCATCTTTCTAATGTGGAGGCTGCAAGTTTTATAAATAAATTAATAGAATTCGGAGTTAAAAGGTTTATGTTGGGGCATTTAAGCCAGAATAACAACACACCGCAGTTAGCACTTAAAACCGTTATATCTTACCTTGCACATAGCAGTAAAACATACAATAAAGATTATGAGTTAGATGTGGCTCCTGTTAAAAATAATGGCAAGTTTTACGAAGTTTAGTGGCGTTTTAATCTGTTGTTAAAAGCGAGGTTTAAATATACAAACTTAGTTAATAATTATTTGTTACAAAAATAAGACAACACATATTGCACGCAATAAATTTAAATGTGTATGGCTTACGGCGAAACAGCAACACAAAAAAGTGCAATTTTTAATAAAAAGGCAAAATGCCATAAAAAGATTGTTTGCCGAATGCATTGCACATAATAAACTAACTCAATTTTTGAAAGCAATGCAAGGCGCCGCCTACGAAAGCGACACCAACGTTACGCAAAAACTCTATTGAGCTTTTGCTACAAATTGAAAGTTTGTTATGCGTTGCATACGGCAAACTAAATTTAATACAACAATAGCAAAAAAACAACCTGGCCAAAATACTTGAACCAGTTACAAGCAACATTTGCTAAGAACGAATACTCCGCTTTAATCTTTATTTAAAAAATTAAATAAAACCATAATGGCGGAGAAGTAGGGATTCGAACCCTCGCGCCGGAATTACCCGACCTACACCCTTAGCAGGGGCGCCTCTTCGGCCTCTTGAGTACTTCTCCATAAATAAAATCAGAAAAAATGCTATGGCGGAAAGGGTGGGATTCGAACCCACGGTTTCTTGCGAAACACCAGTTTTCAAGACTGGGGCCTTAAACCACTCGGCCACCTTTCCAAACATTGGTGAGAACAGCTGGACTCGAACCAGCGACCTCTTGCATGTCGAGCAAGCACTCTAACCAGCTGAGCTATGCTCTCCAACTTCCAGCATTTTAACATAAAACTAAACTACATGTCAAGTAAAATTTTATTAAATTTATTTTTAAATTTTTGGTGGTTTTGACAATAATATTAACATTAAAATAGTAAATAAATTTTACATTTAGCTAAATTTTTGATATTATTTTCATATATAATGTAGTTTATTAAAGGGTTTTGTAAAATGAATAGAGAAGATTTTTATTTTAATTTGCCGGCAGAAAATATAGCGCAAACTCCAATATTAAAAAGAGATGATTCTTTGCTTATGGCGTTAAATAAAGAAACTGGGGGCGTGGAGCATTTAAAGTTCCGGCAGCTTATTAACATTTTAAAAAAAGATGATTGCATTGTTCTAAATAATTCTAAGGTTTTTCCAGCTAGGTTATATGGAGTAAACGAGAAAACAAATGCCAAATTGGAGTTTTTGTTGGTGAACGAAAAAGAAAAAGATATATGGGAGGTGCTGGCGAAGCCTGCTAAGAGGGCAAAGCTACACTGTGTATTTAATTTTTCGCCTAATTTGAAGGGTGAGGTGGTAGGCGCATTTAAAGATGGGTTGGGGCTTTTAAAATTTTGCTATTGTGGTGATTTTTATTCTATATTAAATTCTGTGGGAAACGTTCCGCTTCCGCCATATATTAAAAAAAAATTAAATGATAAAGATAGATATCAAACTGTGTATGCTAAAGTGTTGGGTTCTTGTGCTGCGCCTACTGCGGGCTTGCATTTTACAACTGAAATGTTAGAAGAATTAGAAAAAAAGGGTGTTATTATTTCTTATGTTACGCTGCATGTTGGGCTTGGCACATTTTTGCCTGTTAAAGAGCAAAATATAGAAGATCATGTGATGCATAGCGAAAATTATTTTTTAAAAGAGGAAGATGCCGTTAAAATAAATAGCACTAAATTAAAAGGTGGTAAGGTGTATTGTGTGGGCACAACTAGTTGCAGGGTATTGGAAAGCGTTTATTTAAAATATGGGAAAATATGCGGTTGTAGTGGTAATACAAATATATTTATATATCCTGGTTTTAAATTTAAGGTTATGGACGGGCTAATAACAAATTTCCATCTGCCTGAAAGCACGCTTATAATGCTTGTTAGTGCTTTTGCTGGGCGCGAAAATATAATAAATGCCTATAATGAAGCAATAAAAAAAGGGTATAGGTTTTTTAGCTTTGGTGATGCTATGTTAATATTTTAATTTTGTTAAATATGTTTGTTGAAATTTTATTAAGTTATAAAGTTTTAGATAGATTTATGTGTATGTGAAAAATAAAGTATTGGGTGTGTGTTAAAATGTCTGGAATATTTAAAATATTAAAAGAAGAAGGGAATGCAAAGTTAGGCGAGGTTGCCACAGTGCATGGCAACTTTAAAACGCCGTGTTTTATGAATGTTGGCACAATTGGAGCAATAAAAGGTGGTGTGTCTTCATACGATTTAAAATTTTTAAAATGTCAGGTGGAGCTTTGCAACACATATCATTTACACCTGCTGCCTGGTGATGACGTTGTATATAAGCTTGGTGGGCTAGGTAAATTTATGGGTTGGAGCGGGCCAATAGTTACAGATAGTGGGGGCTTTCAGGTGTTTTCGTTGGCTAAAATACGCAAAATAGAAGAAGATGGCGTGTATTTCAGTTCACATATAAATGGCAGAAAGATATTTATGGGGCCTAAAGAAAGCATAAAAATTCAGTCGAATCTTGCGTCTACAATAGCAATGGCATTTGATGAATGCATACCGTGCACTGCAAGCTTTGAATATAGCAAAACATCTTGTAGCCGAACTTTACGCTGGCTTAAAATATGTAAAGAAACAATGGCTGAGCTAAATTCTAAAGATGAAACAATAAATAAAAATCAGCTACTTTTCGGAATAAACCAAGGGCTCACATATTTAAACCTTAGGCGTGAGCATATGAAAGAGATAGTTTCTTTAAATTGCGACGGGTACGCCATAGGCGGGCTTTCTGTTGGCGAGCCTAAGGAGGCTATGTTTGAAGTTTTAGAAGAGGTTATTCCATTAGTGCCAAAAAGTAAACCAATATACCTTATGGGGGTTGGCACGTTAACTGATATTTTAGAAGCAGTATATAGAGGAGTGGATATGTTTGATTGTGTTATGCCAACCAGAAATGCAAGGCATGCTCATGTTAATAGCTGGCAAGGAGTTAAAAATCTTTTAAATTTAAAATATAGATTAGATAATGGCCCTATAGATTCTGAGTGTGATTGTTTTGTTTGTAGGAATTATAGTGTGGCATATTTAAGGCATCTTTTTAAAGCTAAGGAAACATTAGCTGGAAGGCTTTGTGTTATGCATAATTTATATTTTTATAATAATTTTTTGGATAGAATACGAGATAGCATAAAAAATTCTAATTTTAACTATTTTAGGAATAAATATATGCCTGTGCTTAGCAGGAGAATATAGGTTACGTTTAGCTAAGTAAAGCTAAATAATGCTAAAGGTATTATGTAATATTTTAATAATTTTATAAACACTTTTACTGTTTTTGAGGTAATGGTGTTTTTTATATATAAAAAAATTGGAAGTGCAAGTGTTTATATATATTTTTGTTATAATTTTTAGTTTTGCAAACCATGACACTATTTTTAAAATATTAGTTCTATTATTTTACTACAATTAGTATACAGCTTAAAAGGGAGGTTTATATGTAATGAAGGAAAAAGTTTTGAAATGTAGTAAATTAGATAGTAAAGATGGAGTATTGCTAGATATTTGTTTTTTTTGTTTCGGGTTTGTTATAAGTTTTGCTAAAATAGCAGGTTTTATGTCGCCTTTTTGCCTTTCACTTTCCATGGCTCTCAGGCGAAGGCCTAGTATATTTTCTCTTTTTGGCAGTATTTTTGGGGTGGCTTTATTTTTAACAGCAGACAATATAATATATATTTTCATATTGCTAATAGCTATGTGCTTAAAATTTGTTTTTAATTTTAATGGTAGCTTAAAAAATGGTATTTTTTCTTCTATTTCATTTTTAATACCGCAAATAATATCAATTGTTATGTTTCCTGTTGGGTTTGGCACGTTGCTTACAATATACTTTGAATCTATTTTATGCGGTATAATGGCAGCTTTATTCACGCAAAGTTCAAAAAAATTTTCAGTAAATTTAAGGTTTAAAGGATATGATGTCTTTGGTGTTTTTATTTTAGCTGTTGTCTTTTTAATATCATTTTGTAATATAAACTTTATTGGGTTTAATGTTGGCAGAATTATTGCAATATTTTTTATTATTCAGGCTTTTTTGTTATATGGGTTTTCATATGCGTGCGTATCTGGCGTAATTATAACTATTGGTTTTGCCCTTTTTACTAAAGACTTTGCGAAATTTGGCGTTGTTTTGGCTGTATCAGGCTTTATGGCTGGAATTTTTAGATATGCTGGTAAGGTGTTTCAAATTATAATGTTTTTCACCACATACATATTTTGTTGTATATTTTTTGGCGGGCTAAATGTGCAAAGTGTGCTTGAGGTTTTTTTAGTTTGTTTTGTTAATGCCTTGTTGCCTAAGAAATATTTATTAAATATTTTTTCTAATGCTAAAGCGCAGCAGAAAAGTGATAGAGTTAAGTTAAACGATGAAATATCTTTAAAATTAAAATTTGCAGCAAATGTAATTTTAGATTTAAAAAATAGCGTGAGCGAGTGCGCTAAGGTTATGGATAGCTTGGTTGGCAAAGGGTTTGATGGCGTTTATGAAAATGTTGCTGAAAATTTGTGTAGAGGTTGCCGTTTAAACACAAATTGCTGGGTTAATTCGTATGGAGAATTATCGCGCTCTTTTTGTTATATATCTAATTTTTTAAAAGAAAATGGGAGCATAACTATTCAAGATATGCCAGTGTTTTTAAAAAATAAATGTTTTAAATTACAAAATTTGGTGCAACATTTAAACTTTGCATATAAAGAATACCTCTGTAATGAGCAAAATTCTCGAAGAATAAACGAAGCTAGAGCTATAGCAGCGGAGCAATTTTCTGGTATGGTGGAGCTTTTATATGAGCTAAGTGGCGAAGTGGCTAGCATAAAAAGTATAGATAGTAAGAATAGTAATATAATAAAAAATATTTTAAAAAGCAATGATATTGTTTTTAAAGGCATATTTTGTTTTTTAGATGAGTTTCAAAGGCTTACTGTTGATGTTTATGTTGATTTGCTAATGGATAAAGATAAATTAGAAAAGTTAACGCTTATAATAAGTAGAGCTATAGGCAAAGATATGGAATTTCCTACTGTTACTAAGGCATTTCAAAATTATAAAATATCATTTTTTGAGTCTGCTGTTTTGGGTGTGGATTTCGCTGCTGTTCAAGCCACTGCAGATGGCGGGAAATATTGTGGAGACACGTATGATTATTTTATGGATGGCAGGGGGTTTGCGCATATTATATTGAGTGATGGAATGGGCAGCGGTAAAAGAGCATCTTTAGACAGCTTAATGACATGCTCTACCTTAAGAAAGTTTATAGAAGCTGGGTTTGGCTTTAATTCTGCGCTAAAATTGTTAAATTTGTCTTTTGCTATAAAATCTAAAGAAGAATCTTTAGCTACGATAGATACATGTACTATAGATTTATATACAGGTCAAACTAATTTTTTAAAAGCTGGGGCTACAACGTCTTATATTTTTAGCAGAGGTTATGTAACGCAGTTACATAGTAAAAGCTTGCCAATAGGCATAATACAAGGCATAGGATTTGATTCTGAAAATGTAACGCTTTTTAAAGGTGATGTTATAGTTATGCTGTCTGATGGCGTTATTTGTGACCCAGAATGGATTTCAAAAACATTAAAAAGTTTGTATGCCAAAAATGCTAAAGATATTGCGTCAGAGCTTTTAAAAATGGCCAAAACTTTTGAAGATAAAGATCATTTAGACGATATAACTGTGTTAGTGGCTAAAATAATTTAAAATTTATTATTAAAACTCAAATATACTATAATTTTTAAGCTATAAATTTTACTATGTATAAAAAAATTATGTATTAAACTATAAGGTTTGATATTTAACATAAACAATGCAATAAATATTTAATATATGCCTATATAACTTACAAAAATATATTTTTAATTTTGGTATATAAATAAATGTAAACTGCTAAATGAAGTGTAAAAATTAACTGTAGTGTAATAAACTTTTGGTTATAAAACTAAACCCTATAGCTTATTAAACTATAGGGTTTGATATTTAACATAAACAATGCAATAAATATTTAATATATGCCTATATAAC
>CAMKFY010000011.1 GCA_946411985.1 uncultured Clostridiaceae bacterium | reverse complement strand
TTATGCGAGGGAGGTTATTTCTGATGTAACTTTCACAACAGATATAATAGTAGGCTTTCCGGGCGAGAGTTATTGTGATTTTAAACAAACTCTAAAGCTTGTGGAAGATGTAAAATATATGTCTATATTTAATTATATATATTCTAAGCGAAAAGGCACTAAAGCAGCTAGCTTGCCAGACGATGTTTCTAAAGAAGAAAAGGTTGAATGGTTAAAAGAACTAATATGTTTACAGAAAGATATAAGTTGTGCCTTAAATAGTGCATACGTTGGCAGGGTTATGAGCGTGCTTTTTGAAAGAATTTATAATTCAGATGAAAATTTAATGATGGGCAGAACAGATGAGAATATTTTGGTGGTTTGTGGGAAAGATTTAAATAAAATAGGGCAAATTTGTTCTGTTAGAATAACAAAATCTTGTCGTACTATGTTAATTGGCGAAGTTTTGTGATTGTGTTTTAATTTACGTATTAAATGTTTAGTTTATTGCTTTATATTTGAAGGGGTTTAATATAATATGGAGGGTTATTTATATTATTTGCAAAATGTGTAAGTTTTTGTTATAATTTTAGTTGGCATGTTTATGCACTAGGGTTTATTTTTTGTAGATATTAGGAGGGGTTTAATTTGCGTGATATTTTAAAGTTGGCTAATGAGTTTGCTAAAAATATAAAAAAAACTGAAGAATATTTAAATTTGGCTCAAGCTCGTAAAAATAACGATAACGATATTGGCCTTAATGCTAAAATAAATGAGTTTAATGCTCTTACGGAGAATGTTAAGAAGTTAATAGCAGGCGGCGGCTCTAAAGAAGAGGTAGATGGCGAAAATGCAAAAATTAGTGAACTATATAAAAATATAATGGAAAATAGGAATATGGTTGCTTTTAACAAAGCCAGCAATGAAATGAATATGTTAATGAACAATATAAATGCTATATTAGTAGCTGCTGTGAACAATGAAGATGTGTCTGCTTGTTCTGGTGAAAAGTCTTCTGGTTGTTCTGGGTGTAGAAAATGCTCACATCAGAAGATATGAAAAAATTGTCACCTATGATGGTGCAATATTTAAAAATAAAAAAGAAATATAAAGGTTTTTTCTTATTTTTTAGGCTTGGTGATTTCTACGAACTTTTTTTTGATGATGCTGTTGCTGCGTCTGAAGAGTTGGAAATAGCTTTAACTGGCAGGGAGTGTGGAATTTCTAAACGCGTTCCTATGTGTGGTGTGCCATATAAAAGTTCTGGTGTATATATAAAAAAATTAATAGATAAAGGTTTTAAGGTTGCCATATGCGAACAGGTTGAGCAGATGGTGAACACTTCAAAAATAATAAAACGCGACGTTGTTAGGATTATAACTCCCGGCACGGTTGTAGATGCAGATATGCTGTTAAGTGGCCTTAATAACTATATATGCACTATATATTTAAAAGAAAACTGTTTTGGAATATGTTTTGCAGATGTTTCTACAGGCACTGTTCAGGTGGCGAGTATAAGTTCTAATAATGTTGTTTTAGATGTAATTAATGAGTTGGAGCGGTTTTCTCCTGCCGAAATTCTATATAATGATGAGCTTTTGGCTTTAAAAGAAGTGTCTAACTATATAAATAAACATTTAAAATGCATTGGAGACCCTATAGATATAGATGGCAAAGATGAGAAGATATATTTAGATTTGATTAAAGAGCAGTTTAAAAGTGTGCCGCAGGAGGTTATTAGTTCGCAATTTTGTATAAAAGCTTTAGGGTCTTTAATAATATATTTAAAAGAAACTCAAAAAGACGGTGTAAAAAGGTTAATAGACGTTATATATTACAAAGGCAAAGAATATATGAAGTTGGATGCGTTTTCTAGAAGAAATTTGGAGCTTACAAAAACGTTAGCTACAGGCCAAAAGCAACGTAGTTTATTTTGGATTTTAAACGAAACTAAAACTTCTATGGGCGAAAGATTGCTAAGAAAAATTATAGAGCAGCCGTTAATAGATTGTGATTTAATAATTAAAAGGCATGAAGCTGTTAGCGAGTTAACGAAAAATTCTACTTTACGTGATGGAATGCTTAGTATATTGGCTAAGGTGTATGACTTAGAGCGGCTTATGACTAAAGTAATATATAAATCTATAAACCCGCGAGAATTAAGGGCGCTTTGTTACACCTTTTCAAGAGTGCCGCTTATTAAAGATTATGTGCAATCTATTCCAAATAGTAGCCTTTTAACAGATTTGAATAAAAAAATGTGCGATATGAAAAGCATATGTAGTGTGTTGGATAGTGCAATAGAAGATGAACCTCCTTCAAATTTTAAAGAAGGTGGAGTTATAAAAAAAGGGTTCCACGAAGAGCTAGATAGGTTGAAAGATATAATATTGCATGGCAAAGATAAACTCCTTGAAATAGAGTTTAACGAAAAGAAAAATACTAAAATTAGCAATTTAAAAATAGGGTATAACAGGGTGTTTGGTTATTTTATTGAGGTTACAAAATCCAACATTCAAAAGGTGCCTAGCCATTATGTGCGAAAACAAACTCTTAGCTCTTGCGAAAGGTTTATAACAGAAGAATTAAAAGATTATGAAGAGCAAATTCTTACTGCAAATGAGAGGGTTGTGGAAATTGAGCAGAATATATTTGAAGAGTTGCGAGATTTTGTTTCTCAAAGGCTAGTAGAAATACAAAGAACTGCTCAAGCTTTGGCTATGTTAGACGTTTTGTGTTCTTTTTCTGTGGTGTCTCAAAAGAACAGATATGTGCGCCCAATTATAACTAAAGATTTTAATATAAATATAAAAGGTGGGCGGCACCCTGTTGTGGAAGCTTTAAGAGATGAGCCATTTGTGGCTAACGATACATTTTTTGATAGTGATGAAAATAATTTGTTAATTATAACTGGCCCTAACATGGCAGGCAAGTCTACATATATGAGGCAGGTGGCTCTTATAGTTTTAATGGCTCAAATTGGTTGTTTTGTGCCTGCTGAATATGCTGAAATAGGAGTTGTTGATAGCATATTTACAAGAGTTGGCGCGTGTGACGACCTTTCTATGGGCAAATCTACGTTTATGATGGAAATATTAGAAGTGGTGGAAATATTAAAAAATGCCACAAATAAAAGTCTTATAATATTAGATGAAATTGGAAGGGGTACTTCTACGTTTGATGGAGTTAGCATTGCAAAGGCCATAGCAGAGTATATATTAACCAACAAAAAGTTGAAAAGTAAAACCTTATTTGCCACGCACTATTTTGAGTTAACTTCTTTAGAAGACGAATTTAGAGGGGCAGTTAACTATAATGTGGCGGTTAAAAAAAATGGAGATAGCATAATCTTTTTAAGAAAAATAGTAAAAGGCAGAGCAAATAGTAGCTACGGCATTGCTGTGGCTAAGTTGGCTGGAGTGCCAAATAGTGTTATTGTACGGGCTAATAATATTTTAAAAGAGTTGAAAGGTATTTAATTGCAAAGGATTTAGGCTTTGGAGGTTAACAATGATTAAGCTTTTTGCGGCTTTAATAATGGTTGTAGATCATGTTGGAAGTGTTGTTTTAAAGGATGCATTTAATTCTGTGGAATTAATAAGGGCTGCTAGCATTTTAAGAATTATTGGCAGATTTTCTATGCCATTGTTTGCTTATTGTGTAGCTAGGGGTTTTTATTATTCTAAGAAAAATGGAACTGTTTTTAAATATTTAAAAAACCTTACTATATTTTCTATTGTTTCGCAGCCGATACCTATTATTTTGTTTTGGTTTTTGAAGGTGAGAAGTGAATTTTATCTTAATATAGGTTTTGTTTGGCTTTTTTCTGTTATAGTATTATACAGTATAGAGTCTATAAAATTTCCAATAACAGAAAAAAGTTTTATAAAAATATTGCCTATAGTTGCTGTTGTTGTGCTAACTTTTATTGTTAAAATGGAGTATGGCCTTTATGGTGTTTTATTTCCGTTAATTTTTTATTTTTTTGCATTTAAAACATATAACCCAATAATTTGTTTTTTGGCTAGTTTTGTTATTTATCTTATGTATTGCCGTATTAGAGATGTTGATACAATTGGTGAGTGGAATCAGTTTTTGGCTATGTTTGCTGTTCCTCTGGCGTTTTTTTTAAGCCGTGTAGACGTTAAGGTTAAACTTCCTGGCAGGTTTTATTACTGGTTTTATCCTGCTCATTTATATGTTTTAATATTAATTAGGCATTTATTGGTATATTATAAAATATTAAAAATAAGGCCGTAAAGGAATGTGTTGAAGATGGCAGATATTCGTCTTTTAGAAAAATCTGTGTATGAGCTTATAGCTGCAGGCGAAGTTGTAAGCAGGCCGTCTTGTGTTGTTAAAGAGTTGGTGGAAAATTCTATAGACGCTTTAGCGTCTTTTATATCTATAGAAATTAAAGATGCTGGGAAGAGTTTAATTCGCGTTATAGATAACGGTATTGGAATTAAAAATAAAGATTGTTGCTTAGCTTTTACGCAGCACGCCACTAGCAAAATTTTAAAAGAGGAAGATTTGTATAATATAAAAACTTTGGGCTTTAGAGGCGAGGCTTTGGCTTCTATTTGTGCTGTGTCTAAGGTTTTGATGTTAACGAAAACAAAAAATGAAGAGCGCGGAGTTAGGTATGTTGTGCATGGAGGGCAGAAAGAAAGTTATGATATAGTGGATGTGTCAAATGGCACAACAATAGAAGTGCGTGATATTTTTTATAATGTGCCTGCAAGGTTTAAGTTTTTAAAAAAAGATTCTACGGAAGTTGCATTAATAAAAGATGTTGTGGAAAAGTTAGCGCTTTCGCATTGCAATATATCGTTTGAATTTAAAAAAGATGGGGTTAAAACTTTACAAACATTTGGCACAGGAAGCTTAAAAGATACTGTATATAGTCTTTTTGGGGAGGCTTTTTGTGAAAATTTAATAGAAATAGATTATGTTAATGAATATATAAGAATTACAGGTTTTGTTAGTAGCCCTAGCTTTTGCAAGTCTTATAGAAGTGTGCAATATTTGTTTGTGAATTCTAGATGTGTTACGTCTAAGCTTTGCGTTGCTGCTGTGGAGGAAGCTTTTAAGGGCTCGTTAATGGTGGGCAGGTTTCCTTGTTTTATAATATGTATGGGTTTGCCTTTTAAAGATGTAGACGTTAATGTGCACCCTAATAAGGTGGAGGTGCGCTTTTATAGAGAAAAAGATGTTTTAAAATATTTGAGTTTGGCAGTTAAGGAAGCTATTTATAAGCAAAAAAATAGTTTTATATTAAACAAAACTTTAAGCACAGATAATATTAATTTAAATGAAAGTAAAGGTTTTGTTTTTGAGTCGGGCGTTAGGCCGTATAATAGTGAAGATTGTAGTTTTAATAGCGATATGCTAAAAAGCTTTAAATATCTTTCTACTGCAAATATTAAATTAAAACCAAATTTTAAGTGTGAGCAGGAGTGTGGCCAAGAAAATAGCGATAACTCTAAAAAAGAAATGATAGATTCTATAGTTTGCGAAGATTCTGTTAAAGCTTCAGATTTTTATATTGAAGATGAAAATTTGCAAAATTTTAAGCTAAACACCTCCAGTTTGAAGGTTATTGGCGAGCTTTTTAAACTTTACATATTAGCTGAAATAGACGATGTTTTTATTATAATAGATAAACATGCAGCGCACGAAAAAATTTTATACGAAAAGTTAATTAAGGAAGGCGAAGTTGGCTTTAAAAGGCAGATATTAGTAGAGCCAATAAAAATTTATTTAAATTCTTATGAAGAGTGCGATATGGTTTTGCAGAATTGTAATATATTTTTAAAGTTTGGTTTTGTTGTGGATAGCTTTCATGGGCATTGTTTATTAATAAGAGAGGTGCCTTTAATGTTGGTTTTTGAAGATGTTAAAGAGGTGTTTGGCCAAATAGTTAGCAATATTAAATATTTAAAAGAAAATATTACACCAAAAAAATTAGAAGATATTTATAGCAAAATTGCTTGTAAGGCTGCAATTAAAGCTAACCAATTAAACAATATTAAAGATTTGGAAACATTAGCAAATGAAGCATATTTTAACCCAAATATAAGAAATTGCCCGCACGGTAGGCCAGTGATATTTACAATTAAAAAAGGAAGGTTTGACAAAAAGTTTGGTAGGCAATAAAATAAAGATTTTAGCTATAGTGGGCCCAACTGCCACTGGCAAGAGCGCTCTTGCTGTGTGGCTTGCGAAAAAAATTAATGCTGAAATAATATCTGCAGATTCTATGCAGGTGTATAAATATATGGACATTGCCACGGCAAAGATAACTAAAAAGGAGCAGTGCGGCGTAGTTCATCATATTATGAGCTTTTTAAATTTAAATGAAGAATTTTCTGTGGCAGATTATGTTGAAATGGCAAATAAAATAATACCGCAAATTGTTGAAAGGGGCAAAAATATTGTTTTAGTTGGTGGCACGGGGTTATATATAGATTCGTTGTTAAACGGAATATCTTTTCAGAAAGAAAATAAGAGCCACCCTTTACATATTAAATTACAAAATATGTTAGATGAGAAGGGCATTGTTTACATGTATGAAAAGTTAAAAGAGATAGACCCAATTTATAGTCAAAAGGTGCATATAAATAATAAAAAAAAGATATTGCGTTGCCTTGAAACATTTATTTTAACAGGAAAAAATGTTACTGATAATATAAAATTAAATAATAGTTCTAAAAAGCCTTTTTCTTGTTTGAAAATAGGCTTAAATTTTAAAAGCCGGTTAAAGCTTTACGAAAATATAAATATTAGGGTAGATTGTATGCTAAAAGATGGTTTGTTGCAGGAAGCAAAAAATATATCTTCAATGACCTGCTCTAAAACTGCTATGCAGGCAATAGGTTATAAAGAGTTATTCTCATATTTTTCTGGCACAATAACTTTAGACGAGGCTGTAGAAAATATAAAAAGAAATACGAGAAGGTATGCAAAAAGGCAGATAACTTGGTTTAAAAGAGATGAAACTATAAAATGGTTTTTTTTAGATGAAAAGGAATATTCGAATATTAAAATTGAAATTTTAAAATTAGCTGAAGAGTTTATATGCCATTAAAACTATTTTTTTAAATGTTTTATGTTAAATATGTTCGTGTATATAGTTAGTTTAAGGAAGGAATTTTTAGGTGAGGTCGTTTTTTTTATCAAAATTTTTTATTTTAACTGTGTTTGTTTGTTTATTGGCCTTTGCATTTCAAATATATATGGCTTTTAACTTCTCATATGAAACATTTACAGTTAGTTTGAGCAAAATAGAAAAAAAAATTGAAAGTTGTGGGGTAATATATAAAGATGAATTTATTTTAAATTTTGATGCTAAAGGTATGATAGTTAAAAATATGTACCCTGTGGGCGATAAAATACCTTCTAATGCCGTTGTAGCGCGGATATATAAAAATAAAGATGACGCTATAAAATTTGAAAATATTAGTGCTTTAGAGGAAGAAATAAAAGATTTAGAAAGTGTGCAAGATGAAACTTCGTCGCAAAATGTGGATATTTTAGATGTTAATAGGCAGATACAGTTAAACTATGTTAATTTGTTGAATGAAATTAAAGATAAAGATTTTTTTAAGGTTTGTGAAGGCAAGCGTAATATTACGTTATTGTTTAATACAAAAAATATGTTAATTAATAAAGGTGTTGACTATGCAAATTTTATAGAAAAATTAAAGCTAGAAAAGCAAAATATAGAAAGTGGAATAAATAATCCCGAAGACGTAATTTCCAGTGAATCTGGGTATTTTGCAGATAATATAGATGGCCTTGAAAGTGAGTGTTGCGTTCAAAATGTTGAAAAGTTAAATTTGGAGGAGTTTATAGATTTTATAAAAAAGCCTATTAGCTCCTACAAACCTTCCAATAATTACAGTTTAAAGGTAATAACTAATCCTATAGTGTTATTTAAAGCTGTAGTGCCAACTAATTTTTTGGTTGGCACTAAAATAGGCCAGTCTTATAAAATAAAATTCAAAGATATTGGTGAGGAAATTCCAGCTAATTTATATGATATGTTTATAGATATAGACAAAAAATATAGTTTAGGCGTTTTTTCATTAAATGCAATGACAGAAAAATTAGCTCGTCTTAGAAAAAGTGATGTTGAAATTACTGTAGATAGGGAACTTGAAGGCTTTAAGGTGCCTAAAGAAGCTTTAAGGGTGAATAATGAAAATGAAGTTGGAGTTTATGCTGTGGAAGGTATTTCTTTAAAATTTAGGCTTATAGATATTTTAAGTGAAAACACCCATTTTATTATTTGCGCAGCACAACCTAAAGATATGTCTAAAATTAGGAGATATTTAAAAAATTTTGATAAAATAATAGTTAAAGGTAGAAATTTATATGAGAACAAACCAATTTAATGAATAATTTTAATTAACGCGCAATATAATAAAAACATGTACCCGCTATAATAAAACAAAGAGGTGGTTCGGCAATGAGATTGGGCAATTATTGGCATTTTAAGTTTGATTTAAAAAATATTTAATATTAAAAAATGTTGAAATTAACGGCTTATTTATAATGATGTAAATATGTGGTAGTAATTATTATTTTGAACAAATGCAATCAATATATATTGACATTTAGAATAAAAAAATAGATAATGTAGTTGTGGAGTTTTTATCTTATGGGTGTTGTTTTGAGTTCTTTGTTTTATTAAATTGTAGGTTAGAAAAAATTTTGTTTTAGGGGGGCTAGAAAATGGGTTTTTTAGATAAAATAAGGAGTATGGTAGGAGCAGATGATTATGAAGAAGAAATTGAAGAGGAGTTAGATGGTTCTAAGCAGGAAGGCAAAAATGCTAATAGTAGAGTTGTGAATATTAAGGCTCAGGCTAGGGTTAGAGTGGTTATTGTAAAACCTGAGCGTTTTCAAGATTCTAGTGTTGTGGTGGATTATTTAAAAGATAATAAAACTGTTGTGTTAAATTTAGAGTCTACAGATAAAGAAGCTTCGAGGAGAATTATAGATTTTTCTAGCGGCGCTGCTTATGCAAATAATGGGCAAATTAAATGTATAGCAAATAGAACTTTTATAATAACTCCTTATAATGTGGATGTTGTGGGCGAAGACGTTATAGACGAATTAGAAAATAATGGAGTTTTTTTTAAATAATACATATAGCAATAGTTAAAGTTTTTGGAGGTTATTTTTCATGAAAGGGTTAGAAATACAGAATCTTGTTTTTAGTGGTAGTTTTTTTGGGTATAAAAAATCGGATGTTACAGTTTGTTTGAAGGAAATTTCACAATATGCGATAGATTTGGAAAACAAAATACTTAATTTAGAGCGAGAACGAGATGAATTAAAAGATGAACTTAACAAAAATCGCATAAGTCGTTCTGAGTTAAATGAAATTATTTTGCATGCTCGTAGGTTTAGCGAAAATATTGAGCTTGAAGCAAAGGAAAAGGCAAAAGATGTTATAAAAAAGGCTACAGCTGAAGCTAAGGCTATGTTAGATGGCGGTAAAAAGAAATATGATGAAATGGCTAAGCTTATTGATGTTAAAAAAGCAGAACTAGATAACTTAAAGAGGATAGTGTCTTATGTTAAGAAAACTGTAGTTGATGGCATGGATAAGTTTTTAAGTGTTATAGAGTTTAAAGAAAAAAGCGTGGCTGCGCATGAAAATTTAGTGCTTAAATCTGAAAAAAATGATGTGGTTAATCAAATTTTTGGCAATAGTAGTAATATTAATGCTGGCGCGGATGATGGCGTAGCTGATGCTGGCAACGATGATGAGGGTAGTGAAACTATAGAATTTAACACAAAGGTGGCAGATTTAAAAAATGGTGATGATGATAGCAGCGTAAAGCCTTTAGGTTATGATGAAGATGATTTGAAAAACAAGGTTATGCAAAAAGATATAAGCTACATAAAATCTAGATTTAGTGAAATAGAGTTTAGATAAGTTTAAATTTAGGAGTTGAAAAATTTGGGAAGTATTTATGACGAGAGCTTAAATTTACCTAAAACAGAGTTTGCCATGCGTGGGAATCTGCCAAACAGGGAGCCAGCTTTTTTTGAGCAGTTTGAAAAAGAAGGTATATATTATAAAATAATTGAGAAGAATGCTAATAAGAGTTTGTTTGTTTTGCATGATGGCCCCCCTTATGCTAATGGTGATATTCACCTTGGCACTGCGCTAAACAAAATTTTGAAAGATTTTATAATACGGCAAAAAAATATGTGTGGTTATAGGGCTCCTTTTGTGCCTGGATGGGATACTCATGGGCTTCCCATAGAGTTAAAAGCTTTAAAAGAATATAAAAAAGATAGGGCTAATCTTGGCAAAATAGAACTTAGAAATCTTTGTAGGGGTTATGCATTAAAATATATAGATATACAAAGAGAACAGTTTAAAAGTTTAGGAGTTATAGGAGATTTTGCTAACCCCTATTTAACGTTTAACAAAGAATTTGAAGCAGAGCAGATTAAAGTGTTTGGAGAAATGTTAAAAAAAGGCTACATATATAAAGGATTAAAGCCGGTTTACTATTGCTGCAAATGCAAAACTGCTTTGGCTGAATCTGAAATAGAATATGAAAATGATGAATGTGCTTCCCTATATGTTAAATTTAGGGTTAGTGAAGATTTTGGTTTTTTTGAGAAAATAGGTTTGAAAAAGCATAATGTGTATTTTGTAATATGGACAACAACAGCTTGGACTTTGCCTGCTAATGTGGCAATATGTTTATCTTTCAGGTTTAAATATGCTATAGTTAAATGCAATGATGAATACTATATAATTGCGAAAGATTTGGTGCAGGCTTCTATGCAAAGTGCAAATATAGAAGAGTTTGATGTGGTTGGCGAGTTTAGTGGAAAAGATTTTGAAAATATGAAGGTTTGCCATCCGTTTATAGATAGGGAGTCTTTAATAATAGTTGGTGAACATGTTACGCTAGAAAGTGGCACTGGTTGCGTTCATACTGCTCCTGGCCATGGTGTTGAAGATTTTGAAGTTTGCAGAAATTATAAAGATATTCCAATAAAGGTTGTAGTAGATGAAAATGGTAGGTTGAATGAAGATGCGTTTGAGTTTTCTGGTTTAACTCTTCAGCAAGCAAATGTTAAAATATTAGATAAGCTTAAAAGTTTGGGTTCTATTTTTGCTGTTAAAAAAATAGAGCATAAATATCCACACTGTTGGCGGTGTAAAGAGCCGGTGTTGTTTAGGGCTACAGAGCAGTGGTTTTGTTCTGTTCAGGGCTTTAAAGAGGCAGCTTTAAACGCAATTAAAGGAGTAAAATGGATACCTAGTTGGGGAGAAACAAGAATAAAAAATATGGTGCAAAGCAGAAGTGATTGGTGTATTTCGCGCCAGCGTGTTTGGGGCGTGCCTATTCCTATTTTTTATTGCAGCAGTTGTGGGCGGTATGTGGTAGACGAAGTTGTAATCAATAAAATAGTTAAAATGTTTGAAGTATATGGTTCTAATTGTTGGTTTGAAAAGGAGCCGGAGTATTTTTTACCGAGCAATTTTAGCTGTTCTTACTGTGGCGGGCAGAAATTTTTTAAAGAAACAGATATTATGGATGTTTGGTTTGATAGTGGTTGTAGCCATTTTTCTGTGTTAACCTCTAGTGGCGGTTTGTGTTGGCCTGCAGATTTATATTTAGAAGGGGCAGACCAATATAGGGGTTGGTTTCAGTCTTCTTTGCTTACTGCTGTGGCTATTAAGAATGAGTCTCCATATAGGAGCGTTTGTACGCATGGTTGGGTGGTAGATGGCGAAGGCCGAAAAATGTCTAAATCTTTAGCAAATGGGGTGGCTCCTGAAAAGGTAATAAAAGAATATGGAGCAGATATTTTAAGGTTATGGGTGGCTTCTTCAGATTATCATTCAGATATAAGAATATCTCAAGATATTTTAAAGCAGCTATCAGATGCATATAAAAAAATAAGAAATACTGCGAGGTTTATATTAGGAAATATTAGCGATTTTAACCCCAACACAGATATGGTAGATTTTAAAAATTTGCATGACATAGATTTGTGGGCAATAATAAAGTTAAATGAGCTTATAAGAAATGTTAAGTTAAATTACAATGAGTTTAGGTTTTTTAATATATATCATGATATATATAATTTTTGTGTTATTTATATGTCTAATTTTTATTTAGATGTTATTAAAGATAGGCTATATTGTGAGCTCAAAAATGGAAAAAAAAGGCGAGCAGCTCAAACAGCAATATATATTATTTTAGATGCTCTTACTAGAATGTTGGCTCCTATTTTGGCATTTACAAGTGAGGAAATATGGCGTTTTATGCCCCATAGGGATTGCGATATTTTGGAATCTGTGCTTTTAAACAATATGTATGATGAAATTAATTTAGAGTATGATAACAATTTTTTAAAGAGATGGGATGTTATATTTTCGGTTAGAGATGTTGTTAAAAAGGCTTTAGAGGAGAAAAGAAAAAGTAAGTTTATTGGTTCTTCTCTTGAGGCTAGTTTGGTGTTACATTGTAGTGATGATTATATATATAACTCTTTGAAATGTTTTGAAGGCATTTTAAGTTCTTTGTTTTTGGTGTCTGAGGTTAGTGTTTTAAAAGAAGCAGGCGCAGAACAGAATGAAAATGCTTATGGTGTTGTAGTAGATGTTGAAAAGCCAAGTGGCAATAAGTGTGAACGTTGCTGGAGCTATAGTAGCACTGTGGGCACTAACGAAAAGCATGTTACTTTGTGTAGACGTTGCAGTTTTGTTGTTGAAAATATGTAGTTTTTGTTTTATAAAAGAGATGGTGTTATTTTGTTGTTTGGTAGAAAGGTGAATATTTTTAAAAAGAATAAATATTTTAGAGATGGTGAATTCTTTGCGATTTGTGCGTTGTTTTGCGCATTTTCAATTTTTCTAGATCAGTATATTAAATATTTAATTGTAGATAATTTATTATTACAGGAGAGTGTTGTTGTTATAGATAACATTTTTAAGCTCACATATGTTAAAAATTATGGTGCTGCGTTTAGTATATTGTTTAACAAGACGTTATTTTTAATATTTTCTACATTGCTTATTATATTTTGTTTTGTTTTTTATATTCTTAAAAAAGGTGTTAAAGATAGGGTATATGTTTTTTCTATTGCTATGATAGTTGCAGGCGGTTTTGGAAATTTACTAGATAGAGTGTTTAGAGGGTTTGTGGTGGATTATATAAATTTATGTTTTTGGCCATTTTGCATGTTTGCTGTGTTTAATTTTGCAGATTGTTTGGTGGTGTTTGGTAGTTTTTTGTTTATGTATAGGTTTGTTAAGAATGAATTTTTTAAGAAAAATGTTAGGAAAATAAAGAGGCTGTAGTTTGTGTTTGATGTTATTAAAATTTTTGTGGACGAGTTAAACGTTGGAAAAAGGTTAGATATATTCATATGTGAAAAGCTTATACATTATAGCAGAAGTTTTGTTCAAAAACAGTTTTCAAATGGAAATATATTAGTAAATGAAAAATGTGCGAGTAAACACTATAAAGTTAAGTTTGGCGATGTTATATGTGTTAATTTTGCAGAGCCAGAGCCTTTTAATGTTGTAAAACAAAATA
The DNA here is from genome assembly GCA_946411985.1 of uncultured Clostridiaceae bacterium. GTDB lineage: Bacteria > Bacillota > Clostridia > Oscillospirales > Ruminococcaceae > RUG12519. The sequence continues at coordinate 3,382 of CAMKFY010000011.1, read as the reverse complement.
TAGATTTAGATATAGTTTATGAAGATGATTATTTGTTGGTGGTAAATAAAAAAAGGGGTATGGTGGTGCACCCTGCTCCTGGCAATTATTCCTGCACATTAGTGAATGCTTTAATGTGGCATTGTGAGGGGAGGTTGGCGCCTATTGGTGGCGTTATAAGGCCTGGTATAGTGCATAGAATAGATAAAAACACAACAGGCCTTTTAGTGGTGGCAAAAACAGATTCTGCTTTTAAAAGTCTTTCCAGCCAGATAAAAGATCATATTTTAAAAAGGGAATATGTGGCAATAGCGCATGGCATATTTAAACAGAAGGTTGGCGTTATAAATTTGCCAATTGGTAGGAGTTTTAAGAACAGAAAAAAGATGGCGGTTAATTTTGTAAATGGTAAGCAAGCTATAACGCAGTATGAAGTTTTGGGTGAATATAACAATTTCACATATTTAAAGCTAACTTTAAAAACAGGCAGAACGCATCAAATACGTGTTCATATGGCATATTTGGGGCACCCTATAGCAGGAGATGACCTTTACGGCAGAAGGCTAGATGCTAGCAAATTTGGTTTGGAATGTGGCCAGTGTTTGCATTCGAGAAATATAGTTTTTTACCATTATAAATTTGGGAAAAATATATGTGTTTCTGCTATGCCAGACGAATATTTTTCAAATTTTTTGAATAGATGTCAAGAAGAGCTTTAAAATTTTTATTAGGAAGTGAATTTATGCGAAATAGCAGTGGTAGGGAAATAAGTTTTTTAGAAAATGTTCTTTATGGTGTTTTTATGGGAATTTTTGAAGTTGTGCCTGGCATAAGTGGTGGTACACTGGCTTTCATTTTAGGAATATATGAAATGTTAATAGGGGCTGTTAGTAATATTAGAAAAGATTTTAAAAATAGTTTTAAGGTGTTGTCTTCCAGTTTAATTGGCATGGGCATGGGAGTATATTTTTTTAGTTTTGTTATAAAATTTTTAAATGAAAAATACCCAATTGAGGTTAGCTTTTGTTTAACGGGGTTAATAGTTGGCATAATTCCGTCTATATTGCGCGCTGCTCGTAATTGTGAAGATGGCAGCGAAATATTTGGAGATAATATTTATAATAAGGTTCCGTCTTTTATGTCTGCATTTTCTTTTTTGGTAACGTTAGGGGTTATGATGGGAGTGAATTATATATCTTTTAAGTTTGGTGATGCAGGAGAAATAATTAAAAATTTAGATGTTGCTGTGTTTTTAAGGCTTATGCTTGTTGGCATGTTATCAGCTTTTTGTTTAATGCTTCCAGGCTGTAGTGGTTCGTTAATAATGCTTGTTTTTGGTGTTTATTTTAGTGTTATAGAAGCAATACACCGTTTAAATATACCTATATTAGTGCCTGTTGGGCTTGGAGTTGTTCTTGGCGGGCTTTTAGGCTCTAAAATTATATATTTTTGCTTGAAGCGTTATAAAAAGCAAACGTTTTATGCTATTTTGGGTTTAATAGTAGGCTCTAGTGTTTCTCCATTTTTGAATGTTTTAAATATTTTATTTGGTAATGTGAGTGGAAATTATTTATTGTTTCATGGGTTTGTTTCCATATTTACTTTGGCTTTTGGTTGCGTTTTTTCTATGTTTTTTTCTAGTAATAGTTATAGAAATGCTGAGTAGTTTGCCTTGAGTTAAATTGGTTGACAATTTTAATTTTTTGTTATAACATTAGAATTGGTGTTTACAATTTTATTTATGGGAGGTGTTTTTAAAATGGCAGTGCCAAAGCGAAAAACTTCTAAAGCAAGAAGAGATAAGAGGCGTTCAAATGTGTGGAAGTTAAAGCTGCCTAACTTTTCTAATTGCAGTAATTGTGGTGAATATGTTGTTTCTCACAGAGCTTGTGCTTTTTGTGGGTATTATAAGGGCGCGTTAGTGGTGGAAAAGAAAGCTTAACTTATTTTTAAATATGGGCGGGGCATGTGCTTCGCCTAAATTTATTTTCTGTTTAATAGTTGCAAAGTTATATTAAAATGTGTAAGTGTTTAAGAAGTTTAAATGTTGGAGGAATTTTATGTCTGTGCCTATTGTGGCCATTGTCGGCAGGCCAAATGTTGGGAAATCTACATTATTTAACAAAATAATAGGTAAGCGAATGGCTATTGTAGATGATACGCCTGGCGTTACGCGTGACGGGGTTTTTTGCTATAGCGAGTGGAATAAAAAAGAATTTATGCTTGTAGATACTGGTGGTTTTGAGAAAAATGCTAAAGATAATGATATTTTATGTAAGGTTAATGCTAAAACTATAGACTATGTTAAAATGGCTGCAGCTGTAATTTTTATGGTGGATGTGCGTAGTGGAATAGTTTCTTCAGATATTGAATTTGCATCAATATTAAAAAAAATCGGTACACCTGTGTTTTTATGTGTTAACAAGTGTGATTCTATTGGAAATGCGCCTTTTGGGTTTTATGAATTTTATGAGCTTTTTCAAGAAAATGTTTTTTCTGTTTCTGCCATACATGGGCATGGAGTTGGGGATTTGTTAGACGCTGTTGTGGGCGGTTTTAAATATTGTGTCGATAAAGCTAATGAAGAAGCTATTAGGGTGGCCATTGTTGGAAAGCCAAATGTTGGAAAATCTTCTTTAATAAATAAAATACTTGGCGAAGATAGGTTAATAGTTTCAGAAATATCGGGCACAACAAGAGATGCTGTAGATGTTTTTTTGCAGGTTAATGGGAAAGATTATATTTTTATAGACACCGCTGGAGTTCGCAAGAAGTCTAAAATAGTTGAAAGTGTGGAGCGCTATAGCGTTATAAGAACTTTTATGGCCGTAGATAGGGCAGATGTTTGCGTTTTAGTTGTAGATGCATTAGATGGTGCGGCGGAGCAAGATTTAAAAATAGCAGGTTATATAAATAAAAAAGGCAAAGCGGTTATAGTGGCTGTTAATAAATGGGATGTTGTTGAGAAAGATAGCCATGTTATGGCTAATTACACAGAAAAATTAAAAAAACACTTTAGCTTTATTATTTATGCCCCATATATTTTTATTTCTGCAATAACGGGGCAGAGGTTAGACAAGCTTTTCAATTTAATTGAAGTTGTTAATTCTGAAAACAATAAACGGCTATCTACTGGAATGTTAAACGAGTTATTATCATATTCTATATCAAAAGCTCCGCCTCCTTCTTTTAAGGGTAGAAAGCTTAAAATATATTATATAACTCAAGCTTGTTGTAAGCCTCCCACGTTTGTTCTCTTTGTTAATGATAAAAATTTGTTTCATTTTTCTTATAAAAGATATTTAGAAAATAATATAAGAAAGGAGTTCAAATTTATTGGAGTGCCTTTAAGGTTTTTGGTAAGAGAAAGAAAATGAAAATTTTGGGGTGATTTATTTGGTTT